>WBUV01000076.1 GCA_008933525.1 Bacteroidales bacterium
GGTGCAGGTAAAGCCAAACGCTTTGGACAAGAGTTTGTTGAACTAATAAAAGCGTACGTTGAGGATAAGGATATAATCCGACCTCAAGATATGGTTGTTAAATCCGTGGCTAACAAATCGTTGCTTAAAGTTTACATTATTCAAAGCATTGACCGGAAGATGGATTTAAACGATATTGCCGAAGCCAAAAACCTAGAAATGGGAGAACTTTTGAATGAACTTGAGGCGATTGTGAACTCTGGAACAAAAATTAATATTGATTACTACATCGAAAAGGTTATTGATGAGGATAAGCAAGATGAGATTTTTGACTATTTCCAGAACGAAGCAGAAAGCGAAAGCGTTGAAGAAGCTATTACTGCCCTTGGAGAGGGTGATTACACCGAAGAAGAGATTCGCTTAATGCGCATTAAGTTTATGTCGGAAATGGGTAACTAATTCAGCATACAACTTCACATCCAAATTATTGAGCATTATTAACAAAGATGGCTTCTGTACTAAAAGTAAATTCGCTTAGCAAGAACTTTGGCTCAATAAAAGCCTTAGATAACCTTAATTTATCTATTTCAAAAGGCGAAGTTTTTGGAATTCTTGGTCCAAATGGCAGTGGGAAAACTACTTTTCTTTCGGTAATTCTTGGCATTAAAACTGCCACTGCTGGAAATTTTTGTTGGTTCGAAGAACCCAATGACAAAGTAGTAAACAACAAACTGGGAGCATTACTAGAAGTGCCATATTTCTATCCCTATTTATCAATCGAAAAGAATCTTCGAATCACAGCCCTTTCTCGCGGGTATGGACTTGAGAGTATTCCAGAGATATTACACAAAGTTGGTTTATTTGAAAGGCGCAAGTCTCCTTGCTATTCCCTTTCGCTAGGAATGAAACAACGACTTGCTTTAGCTCAAACACTACTTGGCAACCCAGAAATTCTTGTCCTCGATGAACCAACAAACGGATTGGATCCTGAGGGAATTGCGGATGTTCGAAATATAATAAAGGATCAGTCCTACCTAGGTAAAACAATAATTATTGCCAGCCACAACTTAGACGAAATACAAAAAGTTTGTACTCATGTGGTTATTCTAAAAAATGGAAAGAATATTGCATACGGTAAGGTGGATGATTTGTTGAGCATAAATCAGGTCGCAATAATTGAAAGCCAACAAACCAATGAGTTAAGTAACATACTTACATCAATAAAAGGGTGTAAAATCCTTGAAAAAAATGTCACAGGTTTTGTACTCACATTCGACAATCAGATTAATGTTGCTGAATTCAGTGCTCTGCTTTCCAACGAAGGAATCACGCTTAATCGGTTCGAAATTCGACGCCCTACCTTGGAGGAACTATTCCTTGGAATTGTAAAACAAACCAACTCATAGAAAAGCATGAAGAATTTGTTTAGAATCGAACTTATTAAAACAATATATTATCCAACATTTTGGGCAATACTTCTTCTTCATTCATTATTCTTTGTTATTATAATTGCATTAGGCGCAAATCTTGACATCAACATACAGGGTGTTCAGGTTTTCAAACTTTTTGCCCCTAATTATATTTGGGGAACAACAGCGTGGATTGCAAGTTGGTTTAATCTACTCCTAGCCATTATGATAATTGTACTTACTGGCAATGAAATACAGTATAATACATTTCGACGTCAACTTTTGGATGGGTTAAATCGTAATCATTTAATTATTGGGAAGTTCGCACTAATTGCAGGATTATCGTTATATGTGATTTTTCTAGTAACAGTTACAGGTTTTATCATAAGTCTAAACTCTGGAGAACCCTCGATCAGTGGTTTTTTCTATGGATTTAAGTTTGTACTAATACTAGGTGTTCAATCGTTAGCGTACATGTCGTTAGCCATGCTAACTGCAATAGTCTTTAGGAATATCGCCCTGTCGATAATCGTCTTTTTGCTCTAC
Organism: Bacteroidales bacterium; assembly: GCA_008933525.1. Lineage (GTDB taxonomy): Bacteria > Bacteroidota > Bacteroidia > Bacteroidales > Tenuifilaceae > SB25. Next base: position 1,935 of record WBUV01000076.1, read on the forward strand.
TTTATCATGATTGAGCCTTTCATTCGAATCTTCTTCGCATCGAATATCGATGTTTACTTCCCAGTAAAATTAATATCGAATTTAACCCCAATGCCGGATTTTATGGGGATGATAAGCTCCGAACTTTCCGCCATGCAAGCTGTTGATCCCAATTCAATTGCTCAACTTCAATCGGTGCCCGATGGACTTTCGTTAGGAATCTCAGTACCTCTGTGTTTAATTTACATCGTTGTATTTGTTTCTGTTAGCAGAATCCTTTTAAAGGTTCGAGATTTTTAGAATTTATCAGAATAATTATCACCCAATTTAATTGATTTTAGATTACGCTGTAGCTATATTTGTTTTTAACAACCACTATACACAACGTTATGAGAAATCTGATAATTATCCTTTTGATAGGAGTTTTGGGCCTAAAGTCAATGGCTCAAGTAAAGATAACCAACGAAACTCATGGATTCATTCCCAACGAGAGAAACCCGATGATCCTTACTAAATATGTTGAACCGGGGAATTCTGGAAAAAGTGTTATGTGGGATTTTTCAGACTTAGAAATAGCAGCCAATTTTGCTGGAATAATCCAAGATAACTATGTTTCGAAATGCTGCGGATTATTCCCGCAAGGGAACATTGTGCTCGAAGAGTTTGGAAACTTTTTTGTTTTTGAAGCATCGCAAAGTAAACTCGAGCAGTTCGGATATCTTTCCTCCACAGGATCAACCCAAATAGTGTATTCCAAACCTTTTGTTAAAATGCAGTACCCTTTTACTTATGGGAGTGTTTTTTCTGGAAACTTCGAGGGCGACTATATTATAAATGGGAATAAAATTGGAGAAATTTACGGTTCGTACAAGGTTGAAGGCGATGCAAACGGGGTTTTAAAACTACCAAACGGGAAAGAACTAGATAATACGCTAAGGGTAAAAGAAGTGAAAACCACTAAACAAGTAGTTAACAACACCACAACATCTATTGAGGATATTACTTACCGTTGGTATGTTTCAAACCATCGGTTTCCGGTTTTGGTGTTAATTAAAAGCACATATTCTTTTACTGATGGAAATACTTCTTCGCATACAAAGGCTGCTTTTAATAGTAACGTTGTTAACATTAACACAGGTTTAACACAAATCCAGAACGATATAAAACTTGATATTTACCCAAACCCCTATCAAGGGAGGGTTAATATTGAGTATAATCTTATTAAAAATTCGAACGTTAACATATCTGTATTCGATTTAACCGGCAAATTAGTTCAGGTTGTTGTTAATGGAACCGAAAATGCAGGAACCCAAAAACACCACTTTTCGGCTTCTGAATTAGGCATGCCAGCAGGGGCTTATATTGTAAAAATAAGAGTTGATAACTCCGAGATATCTAGAAAGATTTTGGAGATAAAATAAACTTCCTTTTGTTGAACAACAATAAAACCCGGCTTAAAGTCGGGTTTTATTGTTAGTTTATGGAATTGGGTTATTTCCAATCCCTATTAAAAGTCACAAAAAGTTTAAAAGATACTCCGTGATTAAAGAAGGCGCCTGTAAAATCAAACCCTAAATCCTTATTTGTATCAGCAGCTCCACCAAAAGGGATCATGGCAGCCCCTTCAAAGTCGTAACCCACTGCAAATATGTATGCAGCTGGACCTGTTCTAAAGTAATACCTAACTCCAAGTGAAAGAGTGTAATGAACCATTACATTGAAAAACTTGTCGGCTACAACAATTCTACCAGGGTTAAGAGCCTCAGCCATATCAACCCCATAATTTGTAATAGTACCTGGCCCAAAGCCAACTTTATCCTGTGTAATAAAATATACTCCAAAAGGCATAGCTGGCTTTCCAGGAGTCATACCGTAACGGCCTCCTGTTAAGCATAGTTGCCTTAAAATGTCAAACCCAAAACCGATATTGTAAGATTTAACTGAATATTTGGGGTCATAAGCTGGCTTCCCGAACACTTGATTCTCTCTCCCACCCTCCGTAACCAACGTGCTTAACTCAACTGGGTATGCTAATGAGGTATAGCCAATTCCCCAGTAAAAACCAATTTGACTCTCCGCTGGAGTTACTACCCACTTTCCGTCGATATATCTTTTCTTTTTCGCAACCTTAATAAGATCTACATTGAAATACTCATTTGAGAAATTCTGGGATTTAATAAAGCCAGGAAAAACAACCGGATCAACGTTTTGATTCCAGGTTAGTGTACCTGATATCTTTGATTTTTGAAGTTTTAATATAAATCCTCTAAATCCTAAGTAACCACCCCACCTATAGGCTTTCCCAATTAAATTATTTTCTGTTTGCGCAGAAATACCCATCCGTAATCCTATTTGTCTTATTCCAAAGTTCCCTTCGTAGGTAGTCATGCTGGTAAGGTTAAACTTTAGCGATAATGGTTCCTTTTAGCACCTTATGATTAATAAATCCAACTTTCCAATTCAGACTAGGAACATAGGAAATTCCAATAAATGCGGGCAGAGTATCTTTCACCGATGCATTACTTAAGAAAAAAAACGCACTCAAGAATAGTGTTGCTAGTACTTTTTTTATCATATGCTAGGGATGTATTATTTGTTATTAATCCACGAAACATAAAGTTTAAACGATACGCCTCTGTTTATAACAAGAGGATCGTACTCGTAGCCCAATTGCTTATTATCCTGAGCCGCAGGGCCGCCGGAAATAATCATAGCACTAAAATCATAGCCTACAGCGGCCGTAATAAATAATGGTTTCACTATTAAGTAATACCTAAGTCCTAAGGAAATTGAAAAGTCTACCAAAAATGAAAACCCTTTATTTTTTTCAATTTCTTTGCCTGGATTTAGTGCTTCAGCCATATAAACACCATGATTGGATAATCGACCAGAACCAAAGCCAATTTTATCGGCACAAGTATTATAAATACCCAAACGCCATGCTGGCTTTCCAGGAATAATACCGTATTTACCTTGAGTTTGACAAAGTTGACGTAACATATCCCATCCAAAAAAAGCGGTATAATACTTGGCTGTAAACAGAGTGTCGTAACTTGAAACACCAAACTCTAATTCCGACACATCCGTGTCCGTAACTGTGGTTTCAAATTCCATAGGCAATCCAAGCGAAGTATATCCAATACCCCAATAAGTTCCAAGAATTATATTTGTAGGATCTCCATTTCCCATATGTTTATACATGTTTGAAGCCTTAATTATTTCAACATTGAAATACTTGTTAGAAAACTCACAACTAGTTGGTGTATTCACTGTTGTTTGGCCTGTCCAGTTGGCTGTTCCTGAAATTTTTGAGTTTTGAATTTTCAACCACCAACTTCTGTAACCAAGGTAACCGCCATACTTATAGGCCTTCCCAATTAAATTATTCTCCATATTGGCCGATAAACCCCAACGCAATCCTAACTTCCTTATGGCAAAATTTCCCTCAATTGATGACATGCCGTTAACGTCAAAGTCATACTTTAAAAATTTTTCTCGCTCATACTTTTTGTCTCTTAGGAATTTTGGAAAGATCTTTTCGTTAGGATGAACCCTCCATTTTAGAGAGGGGATATACGAATAGCCAATAAATGCTGGAATTGAATCTTTAACGCTTGCGTTAACTGAGCAAACAATCAAAACACAGTAAAGGACTGAAATAAATCGCTTAATCATTTTTGTTTAGGTTGGTTGATGTAAATGTATAGCCATTTTGCTTTTCTGTCAATATGCGTATTCTACGTTTTAACAAATTTTTATCAGAGTCAAAATTTTGTTTATAAGCTATACATATTTAATTGACGAAAAGCCATTTATGAATGTTTTAATAGTTATCAACAATGCTCGTTTTAAAAATGAGGTTTAGCTAACTTCGCAGGAATGGGTTTATTCCAAATTGAACTTTTAAGTCTTTGTAAATCAATTTCGAATAATCTCTTGGGAGAAATCAGATATCTAGATTCTGTAAAATGGGAAAATTTGTACATCTGCACGTTCACACACAATACTCCATTCTCGATGGAGCATCGAGCATTAAGGGCTTGATTGATAGGGCTAGGGAACTGGGCATGCCTGGAGTTGCGGTTACCGATCATGGCAATATGTTCGGAGTAAAGGAGTTTATCAATACAGCCAACAAGATTAATGGCTCTGTTAACGATGAAATTAAAAAGATTAAGTGCGATATAGAGAACCTTCACGCTGAAAAGGAAAAGATTGCCGATTTCGATTCTCAAATAGAAAAGCTAAAAGCTAAAATTGCAGAGCAGGAAACTAAACTTTTCAAACCAATTATTGGATGTGAGGTTTATGTTGCTAAAAAAACTCGGTTCGACAGAACCGATAAAGAGGACAGAGGAAATCATCACCTTATACTGCTTGCCAAGAACAAAGAGGGATATCACAACCTTGTTAAACTTGTAAGTTACGGTTTTACCGAGGGATTTTACTATAAACCTAGGATTGATAAGGAATTGCTACGCAAACATAGTGCAGGATTAATTGTATCGAGCGCATGCTTGGGTGGTGAAATTCCACAAGCCATTATGAATGGCGATATGGCTGCTGCGGAGCAAATTGCTCTAGAGTTCAAGGAAATTTTTGGCGATGATTACTACCTTGAGTTGATGCTCCACAAGTCGGGCGATTTTAAGATTGACGAGGATGTTTACGAAAATCAACTAAAGGTAAACAAGGCAATAATTGAACTATCCAAGAAAACGGGCATCAAGTGCATTGCAACTAACGACGTACACTTTGTACTTGCCGAGGATGCTCAGGCTCACGATAGGCTAATCTGCTTAAATACGGGTAAGGATTTAGACGATAAAAACAGGATGCGCTACACTTTTCAGGAGTACCTGAAGAGTGAAGCCGAGATGCTTGCTAACTTCCCCGATTTCCCCGAGGCAATTTACAACACTGAGGAGATTTTCAACAAGGTGGAGTACTACAGCCTAAGCAGTAAACCTATCATGCCTTACTTCCCTTTGCCCGATGGATTTACCGACGATAACGACTACTTAAGATATTTATCCTACGAAGGTGCTAAGCAACGCTGGGGAGAGGAACTTCCCGATAATGTAAAAGAACGCTTGGATTTCGAACTCGAGGTTGTGGCTAGAATGGGTTATCCTGGGTACTTCCTAATTGTTTGGGACTTTATTCGTGCTGCTAGGGAGATGGGTGTTTCCGTTGGACCCGGACGTGGTTCTGCAGCTGGCTCAGCAGTTGCATACTGCTTAAAGATTACCGACATAGATCCGGTTAAGTACGATTTGCTGTTTGAGCGTTTCCTTAACCCGGAACGTGTATCGATGCCCGATATCGATATCGACTTTGACGAGGATGGACGCGAGGACGTTTTAAAGTACGTTGTGGATAAGTATGGGGCAAAGCGTGTTGCGCATATTGTAACTTTTGGGACAATGGCGGCTCGTTCATCAATTAAGGACGTTGCCCGTGTACAAAAGTTGGAATTATCTACTGCCGATAGGCTTGCCAAACTAGTGCCTGAACGACCAGGAACTACACTAAAGGATGCCTTTAAAGAAGTTCCAGAACTCGACAAGGAGCGAAAATCAACAAATGAGTTAATTCGCTCAACCTTAGAGTATGCCCAAGTACTAGAGGGAACAGTTAGACAAACAGGAGTTCACGCCTGTGGTATTATTATTGGTCGCGACGATTTGGAGGAGTACGTTCCTTTATCGACCAACAAGGAAACATCACTATTTGTTACGCAGTACGAAGGTTCGCACGTTGAGGATATTGGGTTGCTAAAAATGGACTTCCTTGGATTGAAAACTCTTTCAATCATAAAGGATGCATTACAACTGGTTAAAGAGTCTACAGGAAAAGAACTTGATATTGATAAAATTCCATTAAACGACTCCAAAACGTTCGAATTGTTCTCTAAAGGCGAAACCACTGCCATATTCCAGTTCGAGTCGCCTGGGATGAAAAAGCATATGCGTGCTCTGGAACCAAACCGCTTTGAGGACTTAATCGCCATGAATGCGCTTTACCGTCCGGGGCCCATGGAGTACATCCCAAGTTTCATCAACCGTAAGCACGGACGCGAGAAAATTGAGTACGACATTGCCGATATGGAAGAATACCTGAAGGATACCTACGGAATTACGGTATATCAGGAGCAGGTGATGTTACTTTCGCAGAAGTTGGCTGGTTTCACAAAGGGACAAGCCGATGCTCTGCGTAAGGCGATGGGTAAGAAGCTCCGCAAGGTAATGGACGAACTTAAGGAGAAGTTTGTTGAGGGTTGCTCAAAGAACGGACACGACAAGGCAAAAGTTGAAAAGGTTTGGACCGACTGGGAAGCCTTTGCGGAGTATGCATTCAACAAATCGCACTCAACTTGCTATGCTTACGTTGCTTATCAAACTGCATATATAAAGGCGCACTACCCCAGCCAGTTTATGGCTGCTGTGCTGAGCCGCAACCTGTCGGACATAAAGAAAATCACAATCTTTATGGACGAATGCCGTCGCATGGGTATTCAGGTGCTTGGCCCCGATGTAAATGAGAGTCATTACAAATTCTCGGTAATGCCCAATGGCGATATCCGCTTTGGGTTAGGTGCAATTAAAGGGATGGGCGAGAATGCTGTGGCAAACATCATCGAAACACGAAGCAGCGGAGGCAAGTTCAAGGATATTTACGACTTTATGGAGCGCGTTAACCTTCAAACTGTCAATAAGAAAAACTTAGAGGTACTTGTGGTTTCAGGTGCTTTTGAAAACTTGAGTCCTGTTAGCCGTAGCACATACCTTACACCAGACCCAAGAGGAGGTACTTACCTTGAAACTTTAATGCGTTGGGGTATAAAGGCTCAAACCGAGAAGCAGAGTAGTCAAATGTCGCTTTTTGGAACAAGTGGCGATTTTGAAATGCCAAAACCCGAAATTCCAAAGGTTGAGGAATGGCCAACAATAGAACTACTGAACCGAGAGAAGGATGTTATTGGGATTTATCTATCGGCACATCCTTTGGATGAATTCAGGTTTGAGATTGAAAATCTTTGCAACGTCACTCTTGCCGACCTTAAAAACATGGAGCAGTACAAGGATCGCGATGTAACTATTGCGGGGATGATTATTGCTGCAAAAATTGACACTACAAAGAACGGAAAGCCTTACGGCCGACTTACGCTGGAGGATTACTCCGATACAATGGAGATAATGCTTTTTGGTAAGGACTTTGAAACTTTCCGTAACTTTTGCTACACTGGCTATATGGTTATGATTAAAGGAAAAGTTCAGCCCAAAGCATTTAGGCCTGAGGAACTTGAACTTAAAATCAGAACTATTACAATGCTTTACGAGGTTCGGGAGCAGCAAATAAAAGGTATAACTATTACGTTGCCACTGGCAGAGGTAAACGATATTCTAATTGATGACTTTATCAAACTATCATCGAAGGATAAGGCAAAAGTTCTGTTGAAGTTTAAAATTGTTGACCCCGAAAATAGGGTCTCTGTCGATTTATTCTCGCGCTCCTACAAAGTGAATATAACAAATGAGTTTGTTAACTTTCTAAAGGATAACGAGATGGATTTTAAATTATCAGCCGATTAAACTTTTGAATTTCTTTTTCGTTTATTTTTGTAATTTTATGAGGCGAAAATTTTAAAACAACAATAGATATGGCACTACAAGTAACAGATTCAAATTTTGATGAGTTAGTATTAAACTCAGGAAAACCAGCATTGGTTGATTTTTGGGCAGAATGGTGTGGCCCATGCAGAATGATTGCTCCTTACGTTGAGCAAATTGCCGAGGAGTACAAGGATAAGGCTGTTGTGGCAAAGGTTGATGTTGACAGCTGCCCAGGCATTGCCGCTCGCTATGGAATCAGAAACATTCCTACAATCCTATTCTTTAAAGGTGGTGAGCAAGTTGACAAACAGGTTGGCGCAGTTCCCAAAAGCAACTTGGTTGCTAAATTAGAGGCGTTACTATAATTTTTTGCAATTATATTTGGGGTCGGGTTTCCCCCGACCTTTTTTATTTTATCTATCTAAAGTTTTTACTATGAAAGTTTGCGTTTACTGTGCATCGAGCAACAAGGTTGATGAGAAATACTTTAAAGCCACCGAGATTTTGGCCAAAAACTTAGCCAAGAATGGAATTACTTCCGTTTACGGAGGAGGCTCAAATGGATTGATGGGATGTCTTGCCGATACAGCGCTACAGGAGGGCGGAAAAGTGATTGGCATTCTGCCTCACTTTATGGACAAGGTGGAATGGGGACATAAAAACCTAACCGAACTTATCCTTGTTAAGGATATGCATGAGCGCAAACGCCTTTTAATTGAAGGAGTAGATGCTGTTGTAGCATTACCTGGTGGCTGTGGAACGTTGGAAGAGTTGATGGAGGTTATCACCCTAAAACGATTAGGAAAATTCACTAAGCCAATCATCATCCTCAATAC
>WBUV01000077.1 GCA_008933525.1 Bacteroidales bacterium
AAACAATCTGATCAACTATACCAACGTAACACTTGAACTTAACTATATTTCAAAATAGAACCGTATGAAATACCCATGCAATAATTTACTCCAAACGCAATTATTAAAATATGGGTATTCCATGTGTGCGCACTCATTATCAAACATAAAATCAAAAACAAACACCACTGACATTCTGAAACTTAACAAATTCTAAACACATGAAAACTACGAAACACCTCCTATATCTATCAATTGCAACATTCATCATGTATGCCTGTGGCAATAAACAAGAAGTTGCAGAACAAGAATCGGATCTTATAGAAATTACGAATCAGCAATTTGAAACCGATTCGATGCAACTTGGCGAAATTGAAACAAAACTTTTTGAAAGCATCGTGAAGTGTAATGGAACTATTGTACCCCTACCCAATGGCATTGCAAAACTGAATGCTCCTATAAGCGGTATAATCAAAAGTATCAATTGCTCTAACGGAGAATCTGTTGATAAGAATCAGCATCTAATTGAGATAACTGGCAATGAGATAATTGAAATTCAAAAGGAATTTGCAGAGGCATCGGCAAATTACAAACGAATAAAAAGTGAATATGAACGAGTTAAGTCTCTGTACAATGAAAAGGTTACTGCAGAGAAAGATTTTATTTTAGCAGAAACAGAATTTAAAGTTTCAATGGCTCAATATTCTGGATTGAAACTAAAAATTGAGTCCATAGGATTAAGCACCTCAAAAATTGAGAATGGGGAGTTTTACTCATCATACCTCTTAAAATCGCCAATTAAGGGCTACATCTCTAACTTCAATGTATCAATTGGTAGTTATATTGACTCACAGGTTGAGCTTCTGGAAGTTATCAATCCGGATATGCTTCAAGTTAAACTATCAGTATTTGCTAATGAAATTGCAAATCTGAAAAAAGGGCAAACTGTTCGATTTAAATCGACTAACACATCGGATTATCAACTCGCCACAATAAGTTCTATTGGTGTTGCGATTGATAACGAAACAAAATCAATTGAGTGCTATGCAGCAATAACGGGCAAAAGAGCAATAAATCCGATAGCCTATGAATTTGTAGAGTCCGAAATTGTAATAAGTACAGATACTGTAAGAGCTCTTCCAAGCGATGCAATAGTTAAAACTGATACTGGTTACGCAGTTCTTGTTTTAGATAAACTAGAGAATAATAATTATTATTTTAGAAAGGTAGATATTGAATCTGGAAGAAAAAACAATAATTTTTTGGAGATATTAAACGAACAACTAAAAGGCAAAATTCTAATTAAAGGAACATACAACATTATTATTTAAAGATAAACAGGGTGCTTTTTAATTAGCCACCCTGTTTATCTTTAAACAATCAAATTTATTTCGACAAATTTACACTACCATACTTTGCTCTTACATAAACTTTTGAATTGGTGTTTTCCGATGCTCCAATAACACCGCTCAACTCTGTACTTGTATTCTGCTCTATTCTATTAATTTTTGCAGTTGGGGCATCGAACTTAATGTTACCGTACGATACTACCGCATCAATTTTATATGATACGTTGTTATTAATTCCAGCCTTTAAACCTGTATAAGCACCATTAAATACTATGCTTTCGAAATTATCGGCTACATTGGCAACCTCAACATCCCCGTATTTTGTAGTGAGATTTAATTTCTTACTTAAATCATTAATGCTGAAGTTTGTATAGCCCGATTCACCAACAATATTGGCTAAAGAACCCAAGGTATAACCATCGTACTTTGAATCTACCACTAAGGAGTTAACCTTGTCGACACTTACCTTTGAATACTTTGAAAGAATAACAATGGCACGAGCTTTATCCACCTTAAGATTTCCGTACTTAATCTCCACTTTTAACCAGTTAACATCACCTAAAGTAGCGCTTCCGTACCCAACCACAAGTGTGTTAATATCCTTAGCATCGCCACGCTCAAATTTGTTAACTCGAATATTTCCGTACTTTAAATTAACCAATACTTTGCCGGTAAGCTCATTGATAAAAATATCGCCATACTTATTGTTTAGCTCTACCTCAACATGCTTTGGCATTTTAATCGAATAGTCAATACTCATGTCATCATTTGAGATAGAAGAGAACAATCTTTTATTCGATTTCATAATATCCTCATTAAAGCGGGTAATGGCAGAGGCAACATTATCGGATTCAGAAAACTCGATATCAATGGCATCAAGCATAATTTTCGCCTTCTCATCGTTGGGATTATCGACCTTAACCTCCACACGTATGGAGATTACGTTTTTGTCCCAGTTCTCAACATTCACCTGACCGTACTTGTTTTGTACAAAAAGTTTGGTTGACTCTTTAACTACAAACTCACGGTCGTACACTTTATTTAATCGACCTTTAGCAGCAAAGGCACACGAAACCATAAGCAGAAAGGCTAAAGTGGCTGATATAACTCTCATTGTTTTCATATGATTGATTTTAATCGTTTACAATATTTTAAAAAAGACTTTTATTTCTATTGCTTTGTTTCGGTTAAAGAATCCTGAATTCGCTGTAACGCTTCCATTCGAACCTGATAGTTTTGAACCATTGCATCGACAACATACTCTTTTCGGGGATTCTGCTTTAAATCACTTTCCAGTTGACGTTTTTCCATTTCGAGCTCCGCCAACATTTTTATCACTTCTGGCTTTACCGATGGATCGGAGTTTAGAGCTATCTGTTCAATTGCCCTGAATTTGCGTAATAATTGACTATGATAATAGCTGTCCATTTCCATCAAAACGCTTTGTTGGCTTTTCTCCCCAAAAATTGCATTGGCAAACTGAGGTATATACTCCTGATTGTAAAACAATCCTAGTGCTCCTGTAAGCGATAGTATAAGAACTACCGTTGCTGCAGCGGACAGGGCAACCCGGAATATATGAGACCTATTGCGTTGTCTCATTTTTTCCAAAAATCTATCCTGATGACCTTCAAGTAAAACCTCATCGTTGAATAGACTCCTGTTGTTCTTGATATATTCGTTAAACCTTTCCATAATTGAAAGTTTTATTTCTTTGCTTTAGTAACTCTATTAACTTTTGCCTTGCTCTTGTAAACTGCGAACGAACACTCGACTGCGCAATTCCCAGCATCTCGGCAATTTCCTCGTACTCGTATCCTTCAACTAAATGAAGGTTAAGCACTAAGCGGTATCCCTCAGGCAACTCATTCATAGCCAATTTAATGTCCTCAACGGACTCTGGCACAAAATCGTCAGCGCCATCCTGAACATCCGCAACACCTTTCACATCGTCAATCGATGTTAACTGTAACTTCTTTTTCTTTAAATAGTCGATGCAGGTATTAACAACAATCCGTTTTAACCAAGCACCAAATGCAACCTCGTTGCGAAAAGTGTGAAGTTTATCAAATGCTTTAAAGAACGCTTCTTGCATGGCATCTTCTGCCTCCATCCTATCGGGTAAAAATCGGCAACTTACATTGTACATCGCCCTAGAGTATAAATTATACAACTCAAATTGGGCTTTGCTGTCGCCACGCCGGCATAGCTCTATAAGCTCCGAATGAATATTCATTTCCCGATCAGGTTTTTTCATTGCTTTCTATTTTATAGACTCTTTCGAAAACAAATTTGCTGCATTCACCCTGTAAATTTCCGAAAAAAAGTGGTGGAATCCTAATAATAGGGCAATTGGACCGTGAGAGAATAGGAGAATGAGTTATTAAGATAAATGGAGTATTGGAGTATTGGAGTATTGGAGTATTGGAGTATTGGAGTATTGGAGTGATGGAAGATTGGAGCGATACTCCATAACTCCAAAACTCCATTTCTTCAAACCGTGTTAATCTGTCAAATTTGTGTCATCCGTGTTCCACAAAAAAAGTGCCCCCAGACGAGGACACTTCTTAACTCTTATTCGGATAGTCAATTATTTTGATTTATCAGGATTTTGAGGTATTGCAGGTAGCGGTTTAAAGTCTTTAAGTTGCTCTTTTACAACTTCAATAGCTTTGTTTAACTGGTCATCGATACCAATATACTCTCGGTAAGGATCGTTATCGAGGTAAATATCTGGATCAACACCATAGCCTTCAATAATCCAATCGCTGGACTCGCTGCTATAGCTTGCAAACTCTGGTTTACGAAGGTCGCCACCATCAACAAAAGGTAATGAGCCGGAGATACCTACAACTCCACCCCAAGAGCGAGTTCCAATGGTAGTTCCAATTCCCAAACGCTTAAATCCGTATGGGAATAAATCGCCGTCCGATGCGGAGTAACGGTCCAAAAGTAGAACCTTGGGGCCATAATGGGTTTGTGCAGGAATTGTAGATGAGTGAGCTATTCCCCTACGAGCATTCAAACGGTAAACCTCGCGGTTTAGGCGCTCCAAAATCATCGGTGATACGTTACCTCCACCATTTCCACGGTCGTCGATGATTAAACCTTTTTTGGTTAACTGAGGATAGAAGTATTTCACAAACTCGTTAAAACCCTCAACTCCCATATCGGGGATATGAATATACCCAACCTCGCCATTGGTAGCTTCGTTTACCTTTTGGATATTTTTTTGAACCCAATCGTAATAGTAAAGGCTTGCTTCATCGGCTATTGGAGTAACAAGCACCTTGCGACTTCCGGCCATATCGGGCTTACTATTTACAACCAACTCTACAGTTTTATTGGCTTTGCCAACCAATGTGGAGTATATATCACTTAGACTCTGTAGATTTTGACCATCTACTGCTAAAATAAAGTCGCCTGCTTTAACATTCACACCTACATCCTGTAAAGGTGAGCGAGTAGACATATCCCAGTTTTTACCCTCAATAATTCTATCAACCTTAAAATAACCACTTGCGTGCTTGCTAATTTTTGCACCCAGCAAACCAACCTTAATCCTATTGGGTTCTGGCTTTTCGCCACTATTCACGTAAGCATGTCCAACATTCAACTCGCCAATCAACTCGCCAATTATATAGGTTAAATCGTTGCGATGGTTCACATAGGGCAATAGCGCTGCATATTTCTTATGCATAGCCTTCCAATCTACCCCATGCATATTTTCAACATAGAAGAAATCGCGCATTTGTCGCCAGCTTTCATCGTAAATTTGGTTCCACTCCTTGCGGTAATCAACCCAAACCTTCATTCCGCTTAAGTCAACTGTCTTCTCAAGTTTAACAGCGGCACTGGCTAAATCTATTACACTATACGAACCACTTTTGGCAACCAGCATTTTCTTTCCATTTGGAGATATGCTAAACCCAAGCGATTCACCTAACTCAACCTCCGATTTCTTTTTCAAATCGTACATTTTTGCAGATCCACCTCTACGGCCAGCACCAGCATTAAAATAATTGTAATAAACCTTTCCATCAACACAGTATAGATTTCCATAGTTTGCAGCCTCAACCGGAAGTGCAATAATCCGCGAAAGAATATTATCGAAATCTACCTTCACAACGACAGCGGGCGTAGCTTCCTTTTTAGGCTCGTCCTTTGCTTTAGTATCCTTCTTTGCATTGTCCTGTTTTTCGGGTGTCGGTTTTTGAACTATGGCAACCTCGTTATTCTCCAGTGCAAATGGCGATGGAGTGTCCTTCGATAGTAAAATCATATAGATTTTGCTCATACTTCTGTATGCGTGGTTCCACTCTGTTTGGCTATAAATCGGAGAAAAATCCCTATCGGAAACAAATAGTAGATACTTACCATCGTTAGAGAAATTAGGCTGGAACGATGCATACCAGTTATCGGTAACAGGGCTTTTTACTCCTGTTTCTAAATTATACAGGTAGATTATGCTAAAGCGGTTAACATCCTGAGTTGAGTAAGTAATCCACTTGCTATCGGGCGACCAGTTGAAACTGAAAATTTGTCCGAATTCTCCTTTATCAACCTGAGTAATTTTTTTTGAATCTATATCAACATACATCAGCCTATTTAGCCTATCGTTGAATAGAATTTTCTTGCTATCGGGCGACCACTCTATGCTGAATATATAATTATTGATTCCGTTTGTGATTTGTATAGGATCAGCAGAACCATCCTGCGCTTGAATATAGATTTCGTATTCGCCCGATTTATCGGACAAATAAGCAATATACTTACCATCGGGCGACCAACGTGAATTGCGATCGTGAGCACCGGAACTTTGGGTTAGATTACGGGTTATACCCTTTTCGGCTGGAACTGTGTAAACATCGCCCCTTGCAGAGAAAACAACCCTTTCGCCATTGGGCGATAAACTTGCCGATGCAATGCTTTTGCTGGCATCCTTATATTCTGGACGAGAGAACTCAAAATCGTCGTAAATTGTAACAGGTATTTTGGTTGATGTTTTTGTAGAAACATCGAAACGGTATAAATATCCTCCATTCTCAAAAACAATAGAATTCCCTGAGTGCGATGGGAACTTAATATCGTACTCGGTAAAGTTGGTTACTTTTTGAGTTGCACCTGTTTTGATATTGTAGGAAAATAGGTTCATTGTCCTATCCCTATCCGATGCAAAGAAAATTTCATCGCCAATCCACATAGGGAATAAATCCTGTGCTACATTACTGGTGATATTTTTTACCTCCTTGGAATCAAAATCAAAAATCCAAACATCATCGGCCATACCGCCCTTGTAGTACTTCCAAGTACGGAATTCGCGGAAAACCCTATTGAATGCTAACTTTTTGCCATCGGCAGAGAATGAGCAAAAGCCACCACCCGAAAGAGGAATCTCCTCGGACATTCCACCGTCAACAGAAACCTTGAAGAGTGCGCCAACAAAATCGTTGAATGTTTGCTTACGCGAACGGTAAATTATGCTTTTGCCATCGGGGCTCCAGGTCATAACAATATTGTTTGGTCCCATTCGGTCCGAAACATCATCACGATTAAGAGTAGCTGTATGCGTTAACCTTTTGGGAACACCACCCTCAGCTGGAATTGAAAAAACCTCTGTGTTACCATCGTACTGTCCAGTAAAAGCTATAGTTTTACCATCGGGCGAGAATTTTGCAAACATCTCGTAGCCTACATGATTACTAAGTTTACGGGCAACGCCTCCCTGTAAAGAAACGGTATATAGGTCGCCTGCATAAGTAAATACAACCTGATTCCCTGATATTGCAGGAAAGCGCATCAACCTTGTTTCCTGAGCATTTACGCTTGCTATCCATAAACTGCAAACGGCAAAAACAAAAAGGGTTATTTTTTTCATATCGATAAATGTTGGTTAGAAAATATATGAAGTGACTAAAGTTAACCTTTTTTTGATGCAGGAGGAGCAAAAAAGTTTAACGAAAAGACAATGAGGCAATGAGAGAATAGGGTAATGAGTTAAGAGTAATGGAGTGATAGAGTGATGGAGCGATGGAAGATTGGAGTGTTACTCCAACACTCCATTAATTCTGCAAACTGTTTAAATCTGTCAAATTCGTGTAATTTGTGTTTTATATTGAAACGCACCTCACAAAAAACTCCTCTTTTTTGATGTTTGTCAACATTCTGATGGTTAAAACCCTCAAAAATCATAGGTTATGAAATATTTCGGAATTATTTTTGTTAACCAATATTTAATGAAATTTACGTTTATGAGGAGTTTTAGCGCATTTTTACTAGTATTTGTATTGATTACCAATGCTTCAATTGCTAGCAAAAGAAACTTTGTTACGGCAAAGCAGGATACTCTTACGCAGGCAAACTGGGTGGATTCTGTAATGAAAAAACTCACACTACGTGAACGTATTGGGCAACTTTTTATGGTTGCGGCTTACTCCAACCGCGACGATAAGCATATTCAAGAAATTGCCGATTTGGTTAGAAATCAGAAAATTGGTGGGTTAATATTCTTTCAGGGTGGACCTATTAGGCAAGTAAACCAAACCAACTATTACCAATCGCTTGCAAAAGTTCCTTTGATAATATCGATGGATGCAGAGTGGGGACCCGGAATGCGTTTAGATAGCACATTCTCCTACCCTCGCCAAATGATGCTTGGCGCCACTTCGGACTCGTTGTTGGTTTACGAAATGGGAAGCGATATTGCCCGTCAGCTAAAACGCCTTGGAGTTCATATCAACTTTGCCCCAGTAGTTGATATTAATAGTAATCCACAAAACCCAGTAATTAATACTCGTTCATTTGGTGAAGATAAAGAAAGAGTGGTTAAGTTTGGATTAGCCTATATGACTGGTTTACAGAACAATGGTATTATTGCCTGCGCAAAGCATTTTCCTGGGCATGGCGATACTTACGAGGATTCACACCTTGCCTTACCCACTGTTTCTCACACCATTGAACGTTTAGATTCTATTGAGAAATATCCTTTTAAGCAATTAATAAATGGTGGAATTAATAGCATTATGGTTGCGCATCTTAGGGTTCCAAGTTTAGAGCCAGATTCACTCAAACCTGCAAGTATTTCTGCCAATATCATTAAAAGTAGTTTGATAAACGACCTTGGATTTAAGGGGCTAATTTTTACCGATGCCCTTAATATGAAAGGCATTGCCGATTATTACACCCATGTCGATATCAATGTTTTAGCACTTAAAGCTGGTAACGATATACTGCTATTCCCATCCAAAGTAAAGGAATCGATTGATAAAATTGAGGCGCTTGTGAAAAGCGGGGAAATAACCGAGGCCGAAATCAACGAAAAATGCCGAAAAATCTTGGAGGCAAAATACTATGTTGGTCTAAACAAGTACAAGCCTATAGCATTAACAAATCTTTACGAGGATTTAAATAAAGAAACATCAAAAGTTTTACGCAGAAAGATAATCACCAACTCATTAACCGTTGTTTCCAATAAAGATATTTTACCATTAAAAGGTTTGGACACCCTTAAAATTGCCTATATCGAGATAGGAAACAATAAGGGTGACGCCTTCCGCGAACAATTGGAACTCTATACTTCATTAACAACGTTCAGCATAAATCCAGAATCATCTGTTGCAGAGTACGATTCATTGCTAAATGCACTTGAGGCATACAATCTGGTTATTGCAGGATACCATGCGGCCGATATTCGGTTCAGCAAAAACTACGGAATAACCAACCAAGCAGCAAATTTCCTTTTCGATTTAGCATTTCGGAAAAAAGTAATTTTAACCTACTTCGGTTCTCCTTACTCACTTTCGAAATTCTTCAACCCTTATTCCTTTGCATCAATAGTAATAACCTACGATAACTCCAACGATAGCCAAAACCTTGCAGCACAACTTATTTTTGGCGGAATTGGCGCAAAGGGCAAACTTCCTGTTTCCATATTTAACTCGTACGTAGCAGGACTAGGTAATGAAACTCAGGGTAATGCAAGGCTTTCGTACTCGCTTCCCGAGGAAATTGGGGTTGATTCCAAATTCCTACAGAAAGTTGATTCTATTGCATTGGACGCTATTCAGCAAGGAGTAACACCCGGAATGCAAATTTTAGCCGCTAAAAACGGTGTAGTATTTTACCATAAAAGTTTTGGAAAACCCACATACGACTCACAAGAAAACGTGGATGTGAGAATGCTCTACGACATTGCATCTATCACAAAAATATCGACAACCGTTCCCCTCGTCATGCGATTATTCGACAATCAGAGAATTACACTTAACGCTCCAATTGGCAACTACATCAATCTAATTAACAATAAGGATAAAGCATCAATTAAAGTTGGCGATATATTACTTCATCAATCGGGTCTTCAGCCCTGGATTCCATTTTACCTAAAAACCCTTTCAACACTTGTACCTAACACTCCAACTTTAGCGGAAACAATTAGTGCCGAGTATCCTTTTAAGGTTTCGGAACGCACATACCTACATAAGTATGTTGGAGCAAACCCAACTTTTTATAGTCTGAAAAAGACCGACAAATTCCCTTTACGCTGTTCCGAAAATCTGTTTGCCTGCGAAGGAATAAAAGACACCATATTCAATATCATAAACCAAAGCACACTTCAGGAACCAGGAAAATACAAGTATAGCGACCTTGGTTTTCTTTATCTACAACGAATTATCGAGAATGTTGAGAATAAAGGGCTCGATGAACTTTCCGAAAACTATTTCTACAAGAAAATTGGAATGAACTACACACTGTACCAGCCCTACCGAAAGTTCGATAAAGAAAGGATTGTCCCAACCGAGTACGACTTAACATTCCGCAAACAGCTAATTTGGGGTGATGTTCACGACCCCGCAGCTGCTATGATGGGCGGAGTTACTGGTCACGCTGGTGTTTTTTCGAATGCCAACGATATGGCCAAACTTATGCAGTTGTTCCTTAACGGCGGAATTTATGGAGGAGACAGATTCTTTAGCCAAGAAACAGTAAACACATTTATTAAT
>WBUV01000078.1 GCA_008933525.1 Bacteroidales bacterium
TTAGCCAATGCTGGAGAGTTGCTTTTTGATCCTACCCGTAGGCACATGGAATCGTATATGTTTCCAGTTTTTAAGGGGAAAGTAAAACTATTAACTTCGGGTTTACAGGATAAAAATGCTGCGGTTCTGGGTGCTGCAGCGCTGATGTGGCAGGAGTTGAATTTAGAACACAGATAACTTGGATCATATATAATCGCCGTACTTACTTCTCCAAAACAATACGTGCAATATTGTTGGCATGGCTTCCAATGGTTCGAAAAACACTCACAAGTTCAAGGTGGGTTTTTGAACTTTCCACGGATTTGCCTACATCTTTTTTTAAGCGCTCAAAGTGGCTGCGCTCCAGTTCCAACCCGAGTTCCTTAAAGTGATCGTATTTCTTCAACTGCTTGCGAGCAATGTCAATATCAAGGTTCTCCAGTACCTCAATGGCTCTTTTTAGCTGCTTTTGTGTTAAGCGATGGTATTCCAGTAGTTCATTTTTACCATCGTCGGAAAAGTCGAAGCCAGAACCAACCCACCACTGGGCTCTATCGAGTAGATTCTTGGATATTATATCGCCAATCAACTCCAATTCCTTTGAGGCAAACATTACCTGAAAAACTTCATCGATCTGCGATTTAGCAATATCCTTTCGGGTAATTTTTAGTAGATATTCATTTATATTGTCGCGTAGAAAATTCACATACTCCTCACTTTCTCTAATTTGGTCAAGGTTCTTAAGGTCTTTTTCGGTGAATGGTTTCAGACTATGATCAAGCATATCCTTTACCAAGCGGGCCATATCAACAAGTTCTTGTCGAGCTAGTCCAATTGCTACCGATGGTGTATTCAACAAATTTTCATCGATATGCTTGGCTTTAAATTTGACCTTTTCCTCTGGGAAAATTGGCATAACAAAATCCACAATTCTCGCAAAGTAATTGGTAAACGGTAAAACAACCAGAGCCAAAAGAACATTGTAGATAGTATGTGCATTAGCTATTTGGCGCGATAAATTAACCACTTCGCCACCTTGCAACGAGTCGATGCTGTCGGGTGTAAAAAACCTTACCAAATCGGAGAATGGCTGTATTAACCAATACAAAAGCAAAATGCCAATAAACTTGAAAACAGTGTAGGCCATTGCAACTTTTTTTGCCTCTCGTCCTGAACTAAACGATGCTATAATCCCTGTAACTGCGGTTCCTAAGTTGGCTCCCATAAGTAAAGGAATTGAACCTTCCAAGGTGATTAATCCTTGAGTTGCAAGTGTAAGTACAATTCCAATGAATGCAGCGCTACTCTGAATAATTGCAGTAAAAAGGGTTGCAACCAAAACGCCAATAAGCGGTTGCTGAATTTGCTCAATAATATGCAGAAAAGGATCGTAGGTTTTGAGCGGAGCCATTGAGCCCGACATTAGGTGCATTCCGTAAAACAGGATGCCAAATCCGAGCATTGCCTCTCCGGCACTTTTAAAGGCAATTTTTTTGCTAAAAGCCATCAAGACAAAACCAACAGCAACTATCAACAAGGAGTAATCGGCCAACTTAAAGGAAATTAATTGGACTGTAATAGTAGTTCCTATGGCAGCGCCAAGAATCATTCCAATAGTTTGCTGGAACTTGAGTAATCCAGATTGCACAAAGCCAACCAACATAACGGTTGTGGCACTACTCGATTGGGTTATAACAGTAACCAATGCTCCAAAAAACGTGGCCACATATTTATTCTTTGACATCCTGAGTAGCAAAACCCTTAACTTATCGGCTATTCCGTGTTTAATTCCAATACTCATTTGGCTTATTCCCATAAAGAATAGTGCCAAACCTCCCAATAATCCCACAAACAGCATTACAACCCAGTTCGAGGGGCGCGCATACACTGTGAAAAGTGTAAACGACGAGAGTACGCTACCCTTTATTTTTGCAACTACCTGATACTCGCCTTCCTTATCGCCAAGCCTTAAATGTGTACGGGCAATACCATCGCTATTGGAAAAAACTATTACTCTTTCGAGCTGATAATCCTTAGCACCATCGGGTGCTTTAATAACCTCGAAGTAAACCCTTGCACCCTTAACCGGATTGCCAAGTGTATCGGTAACCTGAACAATGAAGGGCTTTGGCAATCGACTATTTATGCTTGAATACTGCTTGTCGCCAGCCGACTTTACAGAGCCGCCTTCTACAAACTTTTCAACATTAAGAATATTGGTAGTTTGTTGTTCCGAGGCAACTCCTTTATTAAAAAACAAGACGAAAAGTAACAGAATTATAGACCACTTTAAAGTAGATATAATCTGTTTTGTACAGAATAAGTAACCTTTCGCCATAAATGGAATTATTAAACTAAACTTAAAGTTACAACAACTTTACATTCGACGGTGTTTTATATCTTTGTAAAAATTCGTCAACCATTAAATTTTATTATATGTTTTCAGGAATAGTAGAAGAACCTGCAACCGTAGTTGCATTAGAGAAAGATAAGGAAAACTTACACATCACCTTAAAATGTTCGTTTACCGATACCCTTAAGATTGAC
Source organism: Bacteroidales bacterium (assembly GCA_008933525.1). Taxonomy (GTDB): domain Bacteria; phylum Bacteroidota; class Bacteroidia; order Bacteroidales; family Tenuifilaceae; genus SB25. The sequence continues at coordinate 2,527 of WBUV01000078.1, forward strand.
CAAAGCATTTCGCATAACGGTGTTTGCCTTACCGTGGTTAAAAAAAGTGGAGATAACTATACTGTTACGGCAATTAAGGAAACCCTCGACAAAACAAATCTGGGTTTGCTGAAGGTTGGCGATAAGGTTAACCTTGAGCGCAGTATGAAGATTGACAGCTTGCTCGATGGTCATCTTGTGCAAGGTCACGTTGACCAAACTGCAGTTTGTACAAATATTGAAGAGGCCGATGGTAGCTGGTACTTCACCTTTGAGTACGATCCTTCTAAAGGTAATATCACCGTGGAAAAAGGCTCAATATCAGTTAATGGAGTAAGCTTAACCGTAGTAAATTCAAAGGAGAAAACATTCCAGGTGGCAATTATTCCATACACTTACGAACACACCAATTTCCACCAGTTCAAGGTTGGCACAGTGGTTAACCTTGAGTTTGATATTGTAGGAAAGTACATTACCAAGATGCTTAAACAGTATCTAGAGTCGGGTCAAATAGATCGACTATTAAAATAAATATCTTCAACCCTGACAGGATTTTGAACCCTGTCAGGGTTAACGATTCCAGCTGTGAAAACGGAAAAGTTAGTAGAATCGCCCAAAAGGATATCTGCGCTGATTGCGGCTATTGCAGCAGTTTTAGTGCTATTGATTACCTCTGTTTTTTATGGATTTAACTCAGAAAGACACATTCTTCTTGCATTTGCGTCGGCTTTAGCCGCCTTTACAGTTATACTCATCGTTTCCAACTTGTTGATAAACCTATTTGTTGCAAAAAAAGTAAATCCGCTTTACAAAACACTTTACCAGGTTGATGTTGGAGCCTCGCAGTTGGCTGCTAACATTGATGAGGGTAAGGTTATGGGAAAAATAAAGGCTGATATTACTTCGTGGGCAAACAGCAAAGCGCAAGAAATTGACAGGTTGAAGGAGATGGAGCGTTACCGCAAGGAGTTTTTGGGCAATGTATCGCACGAGCTTAAAACGCCAATTTTCAATATTCAAGGATATGTGTTAACCCTGCTCGATGGAGGTTTGGAGGATGAATCCATTAACCGAAAATACCTTGAACGAACGGAGAAGAGTATCAATAGGCTTATTGGAATTGTAGAGGACTTGGAAACCATCTCGAAACTTGAGGCCGGAGAGCTGAATCTGAATTTCGAAAGGTTTAGCATTGTTGGTTTAGTTGAGGATGTTTATGAAGCATTAGATATGCGGGCAAAAAGCAAATCTATTTCTTTAGACTTTGATAAAATCTACGATAAACCAATTTGGGTTAACGCCGATAAGAAAAAAATAAACCAAGTTGTCTATAATCTTGTCCTAAATTCCATAAACTATGGAAATATTGGTGGCAAAACCACTATCTCTTTTACCGATTTGGACGAGAGAATTATAGTTGAAGTTAACGATAATGGTGTAGGGATAGACCAAAAGGATATTCCCCGAATATTTGAGCGTTTTTACAGGGTCGATAAAAGTCGCTCACGCGAGCAGGGTGGTACAGGTTTAGGGCTTGCCATTGTTAAGCATATTATTGAAGGACATAAGCAGAGCATAAGCGTACGGAGTAGTTTGAACTTGGGAACCTCGTTTATTTTCACCCTTAACAAGGCTAAAAAATAGATTTCGACATTTTATTTTCTTAACCCCTCAAGGGTTTTGAACTCTTGAGGGGTTTTTGCAACTCCAGCAAAAGATTTTAACCCCCTCATTTCTATTTGATTTTATTGAAATTATCCTATATCTTTGTGAGATTTTTCAAGAAGGTTTTATTTTGATATTTTATTGAATATCAACGAAATCTGCTTCATGCAGATTTTTATTTACGATGTTTTGAAGATCTTCCAACGTCCGTAGGACACGGAAGCATCAACTAGATAAGTCTATTTTGTGGTGATTATTAATGTTTTATTAGATGAAGCAGTCGAAATTTAAAGAGTACAAGGGTTTAGATTTATCGCAGGTAAACAAGGATGTGCTAAAAACCTGGGATAAGAACGACACTTTTCATAAAAGTTTAGAAACCCGCAAAGGTCATCCTACATTTGTGTTTTATGAAGGTCCACCTTCAGCAAACGGAATTCCTGGCATTCACCACGTAATGGCTCGCTCTATTAAGGATATTTTCTGTCGCTATAAAACTCAAAAAGGATTCTTGGTTGAGCGTAAAGCCGGTTGGGATACTCATGGTTTGCCCGTTGAACTTGGCGTTGAAAAAATGCTTGGCATTACCAAGGAGGATATTGGTACAAAAATTTCGGTTGAGGAGTATAACCAAACCTGCCGCAAGGAGGTGATGAAATACACCGACCTTTGGGAGGATCTTACCCACAAAATGGGTTACTGGGTGGATATGGAACATCCATACATCACCTACGATAACCGTTACATAGAGAGTCTTTGGTATCTGCTTCAGAAGTTGCACGAGAAGGGTTTGCTCTACAAGGGTAAAACCATTCAGCCCTATTCTCCTGCTGCAGGTACAGGTCTTAGCACACACGAGTTGAACCAACCTGGTTGCTACCGCGATGTTAAGGATACCACAATTGTAGCGCAGTTTAAGGTAATCCGCAACGAGAAGAGTAAATTACTTTTCGATAAGGCCGATACCGACGTGTACGTTCTAGCATGGACAACCACACCCTGGACTTTACCATCGAACACAGCATTGGCAATCAATGCTAACATTCGTTATGAGTTAGTAAAATCGTTCAACCCATATAGCGGCGACCCTATCACAGTTTTACTTGCCAAGGATCGTAGGGAATCGTATTTCCCATCGGCAAATGCCGAGTTAGCACTTGAAGACTATAAGGCAGGCGATAAAAAAGTTCCTTTCAAAGTAATTGCTGAGTTTACTGGCAGTCAACTTGTAGGAATCAACTACGAGCAGCTATTCCCTTGGGTTAAGCCAGAGGGTGATGCATTCAGAGTAATTGCTGGCGATTTTGTTACTACCGAGGATGGTACTGGCGTTGTTCACATTGCACCAACCTTTGGTGCCGACGACGACCGTGCTGCTAAAGCATCGGGCATATCGCCACTTATACTACGTGATAAGGCCAATAATCCAGAACCAATGGTCGACCGCAGAGGTCGATTCTACCCTATCGAGGATTTACACCCCGATTTTGTGAAGAATCACATTAACGTTGAGCTATATAAAGACTTTGCAGGAAGTTTCGTTAAGAACGAATACGACCCAGAGGCAGCCGATAAGGAAACATCGTTGGATGTTGATTTAGCAGTTACACTTAAGAAGGAAAACAAAGCATTCCGCATAGAGAAGCACGTTCACAACTATCCACATTGCTGGCGTACCGATAAGCCAATTCTTTACTATCCTTTGGACAGTTGGTTTATTAAGGTTACGGCCCTTAAGGATAGAATGATTGAACTGAACAATACTATCAACTGGAAACCAGCAAGCACAGGTACTGGTCGTTTCGGAAAATGGTTGGAGAACCTACTGGATTGGAACCTTTCACGTTCTCGTTACTGGGGAACACCACTTCCAATTTGGGTTACCGAGGATCGATCCGAGATGATTTGCATTGGCTCTGTTGCTCAAATGAAGGCCGAGTGTGAGAAAGCTGTTAAGGCTGGATTTATGGAGAAGAATCCTCTAGCAAACTTCGTTGAGGGCGAATTCACCTCAAACAACTACGAATCGTTCGATTTACATCGTCCATTTGTGGATAACGTATTTTTAGTGTCGTCAACTGGAAAAAAGATGTTCCGTGAGCCCGACCTAATTGATGTTTGGTTCGATTCTGGCGCAATGCCATACGCTCAGGTTCACTATCCTTTTGAGCACAAGGAGAATTTCGGTGATGTTTACCCAGCCGATTTTATTGCCGAAGTAGTTGACCAAACCCGCGGATGGTTCTACACATTACATGCAATTTCGTCGCTACTGTTCGATTCTGTAGCGTTTAAGAATATTATCTCCAACGGACTTGTGCTGGATAAGAACGGTAACAAGATGAGTAAACGCCTTGGTAATGGAGTTGATCCGTTCGAGGTGATTGAGAAGTACGGTTCCGACCCATTACGTTGGTACATGATTACCAACTCACAACCCTGGGATAACCTAAAGTTCGATATTGAGGGTGTTGACGAGGTTAAGCGTAAGTTTTTTGGAACACTTTACAACACATACTCGTTCTTTGCGCTTTACGCAAACGTTGATGGTTTCAACTACAGCGATGCTGAGGTGCCTGTTGAGAAACGTCCAGAGATTGACCGTTGGATTCTATCGCTACTCAACTCGTTAATTAAGGAAGTTGAAGATGCTTATGAGAGCTACGAGCCAACACGCGCTGGACGCGCAATACAGGATTTTGTGAACGAGCAGCTAAGTAACTGGTACGTTCGCCTGAACCGTAAACGTTTCTGGGGCGGTGAGTTCGATACCGATAAGATTGCTGCGTACCAAACCCTTTACACCTGTTTGGAAACCGTTGCAATTCTTGCATCGCCTATTGCTCCGTTCTTTATGGATCAGCTATTCACCGATTTGAACAATGTTACAGGAAAGCATACCGACGAGAGTGTTCACCTAACTCAGTTCCCGAAATACAACGAGAAGTTAATCGACAAGAACCTTGAGGAACGCATGGAGATTGCTCAAAGTATTTGTTCTTTAGTACTAGGACTTCGTCGTAAGGTGAACATCAAGGTGCGTCAGCCTTTGAGCAAGATTATGATACCAATCCTTGATGAGAAATTCAGGGCTCAGCTAAAAGCTGTGGAAAATCTAATCCTAAGCGAGGTTAACGTTAAGGAGTTGGAGTACTTAACAGATTCAACAGGTGTTTTGGTTAAGAAGATTAAGCCAAACTTCAAGACTCTTGGTCCACGTTTCGGAAAATCGATGAAAGCAATTTCTGATGCGGTTGCCAAGATGACACAAGCCGATATCAGCAGCATTGAGCGCAATAACAACTTCGAAATGACATTGGCCGAAGGCCCAATCAACATAACCCTTGAGGATGTTGAAATCTTATCGGAGGATATTCCTGGCTGGTTAGTTGCCAACGAGGGTCGTTACACTGTTGCATTGGACATCAAGATAAGCGATGAGCTAAAAATGGAGGGTATTGCCCGCGAGCTAATTAACCGTGTCCAAAATATCCGTAAGGATTCTGGCTTTGAGGTTACCGATAAAATTAAGATTACCATTAAAAAGCACGAAGGGCTTAACAATGCGGTTGTGGCTCACAAGGACTATATTGCTGGTCAAACCCTAGCCAAGGAAATTAACTTGGTTGATTCGGAACTTAATGGAAATTCAATCGTAATAGAGCTTGATGATGAACTAAAAACATCAATAAGTGTTGAAAAGATTGAAGGATGATTTTGAAAATAAGTGGATTTTTTTAATATCTTTAGCAAAATTTATTGCCATGGGAGAAAAAACTAGATATTCCGATGAGGAGTTGGCAGAATTCAAGGAATTAATACTGCAAAAACTCGATAAAGCACGTAAGGATTACGAAATCCTTAAAAGTGCTATTACCATGAGCGGAAGCAACGACACCGAGGATACTTCACCCACATTTAAAGTATTGGAAGAAGGAGCATCAACCCTTTCGAAGGAAGAGGCTGGAAAACTGGCACAACGTCAGCAAAAATTCATTCAACACCTTGAGGCTGCTCTTGTTCGTATTGAGAACAAAACCTACGGTATTTGTCGCGAAACTGGCAAACTTATTGCTAAAGAACGCTTACGCGCTGTTCCGCATGCAACGCTTAGCATTGATGCAAAAAACAATCAACGTTAAAATATTGCAAATGAATTTGAAAGTGGCCTTACGGCCACTTTCTTTTTTTTACTAGTTTTGCAAGCAAACTAAAATCTCAGACTATGCAATTGTCGCTTCGAAATAAATCCATTCTGGTAATCGTACTAATATTAGTAATTGACCAGATATTCAAGATTTGGATTAAAACAAACTTTGCCATTGGCGATGAAATGAGAATTTTTGGCGACTGGTTTATTCTACACTTCACCGAAAATCCTGGGATGGCTTTTGGGATGAAGTTCTGGGGTATTTGGGGCAAAATCCTACTGGGCATATTCCGTATTGTTGCGATTATTGGAATTGCTTGGTACTTGCATAAACTGGTGTATCAGAATACAAAAACAGGCATTGTTATTGGTGTTTCACTAATACTTGCTGGTGCTATTGGAAATATTATTGATAGTGCTTTTTACGGTTTTCTGTTCGATTCAGGCACCACTTATAATACCCAAATAAATCAATGGGTTTCGTACCATGGAGTTTCAAGTCTAAACTTTGGAGGATATGCAGGCTTTCTTAAGGGTTGTGTGGTAGACATGCTTTATTTTCCGGTAGTTGATACAACTCTTCCAACATGGCTACCTATTTGGGGTGGCGAACGATTTGTGTTTTTCCGTCCTGTATTCAATATTGCCGATTCGGCAATTACTTCCGGTGTGTTCTATTTACTTTTATTCCATAGAAAAACATTGTTTACTGAAAAAACCTCCGAGGAAGTTAATCAGTAATTAACTGAATTTGAAAAAATAAACGCTGTCGCGATAAAATCTCGGCAGCGTTTGCTTTATATTGCTATAACATTGTTTAAGTGTCCAGCGCTGTCAGATTATCGCTAATTTCAAAAATAAGTTGATTTACCTCTATGGATAGTTTTTTATAGGCTTCGTTGCTCAATCCCTTGGTTTCCATTAAACCGACGGTAGTTTTTAGTTTGCTTAAGGAAACTCTAACGCCATCGATCGTTTGCTTTTTAACTTGCGAAAACTCTGCTTCGCTAGTTTCGGTCTGCTTCAATTGGTAGTCGAAAATTGAAATAAAGATATTAGCCTGACGAACTACCGAATCGGCCATTTCGAAAACGGCTGTAAGTTTTGATGTATTATCTGTTTTAGCCACCTTAACTTTAGAACAAAGCTCAGGCTTTAAATCACAAATCAATTTGAATGTTTCATCTACTTGCTTGGAGTAGCTAAATAATTTCTGATTTAAATTGATAATGGTTGAAAGATCCTTTGACGATACATCTATCTTCATAAAATCTTTCGTGTTATACAAATCGCGTTCAACCTCCGCAATTTTGTTACTTAAATACCTAGAACTTTCCATGTTGGAGTCCAATGAGTAAATCTCCTGGAAATTCTTTTTAACAAGCTGAAGCTGCTCTAGATTTTTGAAAACCCATGGTTCCATGGCTAAGACCAAACTATCCTTGCGGGTAAGTTCCACTTTACGGTTGAATTCATCCATACGTTGCCCAAATGAATTAATTGCCGCAATTGAGCGCTCACGGCAAACACCACACGATGTATTTTTAATTAACCCTAAAAGTTTTGACGATGAGTTCTTTGTTTTGAACGAAGGCTGTACCTCGTTTAGGCTCTGAACTTCTGCCTCGAAAGTAGTTCTGTAAAGCAATTCCTCGAGCCTTGCAATCTGCGAATTAATTAATTGCCCCTCCAGATTCTGATTCATCAGCTCAGGTTTGAAAATACCCGAAAATCGAAGCGCTGCAATGTTTTGTTCCAACTCGCCTGGAGCAACATTATAGCTATTCTCCAATCGTATCAATGTATTAACAAGATCTTTGGTTGACTTTAGGTTGTGGTCGTCGTCGAGGTAAAGCGAGGCGAAACCAAGAACGGACTCATACTCACGGTAAAATATTGAGGAGAATG
>WBUV01000079.1 GCA_008933525.1 Bacteroidales bacterium
ATTATTACAGTTACACCGATCTTGCAAGCAACTCATTACTTACAGGCAAATCCTTTTGCGCAAAATTAGGACTTTTTGTTGAGTACAGGATATTTCGCGATTTTTCGGTAGGATTTGGTGCGGATTTTTTGTGGTCTTCACTCAAAAAAGCGAGTTTAGAATCAAAGGGACCGAATAATTATACCTACTCAAGCGATAACCAAAAGCTTGCCAACGCTATAAAACTATCTCGAATTGATTACTCTTTTGCTTTTTTATATGAATTTTAATTCAACCATTAACTTCTTGATTTATGCAACGAATTGTTAAAAACACCATACTGTTTTCAGTACTCTATATACTTGCAGGTTGTTCCGACAATTTTCTTGATGAAAATCTTAGTCAAGACTCTTATCCTGTAGGTTTATCAAATATTTACATTTCTCCAGAGTGGGAAAGTTCCGATTATATTTTTAGGTTATCATCTATTAAAGATGTTGATTATGAGATTATATCCAAACCATCGTGGCTCAATGTCGATTCTATTCATGGACATTTGTCCGACAGTATTGCTGTTGTAAATTGTTCTGTTACAACAAATTCTAGTTTTAGTGAGGCTGGCGTATATATGGATTTTATGACTGTAAAAGCAACAGGAATAAACTATAAGGTTCCTGTGGCATATATAAATGAAGGTAATCCTATTGTGCAGGTTCAAAACCCTCAGACACTATCCTTAGATTATTATGGAAATCCGGTATTGCTAATCCAGAACACTGGTTTAGGTATTTTGATTTGGGAAATAGTTAGCATGCCCGATTGGTTGGTTCTTGATATTTCAAAAGTAGAATCAACTGGCATTTATATTTTTCCATATACTTCATATAGCATACCTCTTTTAATTAACCCAGACCAAACTTCATCAGGAATTCTAACAGGTACAATTGTTCTTGCCACAAATGATAAGGACCATCCTAGAGTTAACATTGGTGTAACAGTTAACATGGGAACACCCCAATTGATAATAAACACAAATGAAATTAATTTCTATTCAATTGAAACGTCAATAAGTTTAGCTTTTAGCAATTCAGGAAACGGACGGCTTGTGTGGGCATTTGATGACATCCCCGAATGGCTAACCATTTCTCCATCTAACGGGATTTGTAATCCTTATTCATATAGTTCTAGCATAGTTTTTAGTTGCGATAGAACAAAACTTGCACCAGGGCCAAATTCTGCTATTGTAAAACTAAAAACTAACGACAATACTCGCCCATCCTACAGCATTATTGTAACAGCAGTTACTCCAGGAGATAATGCGAATATTCGCGCTGTTGATGGAGATGTTATAGATGCAGTATTCAACAAAAGTACGAATACTTTGTACTATGTAACCACTAGCCCTAACATGTTAGTTGCTTACGATATAAGCACCAAAACTGTTTTGAATGAAATTGCATTAAGCAAAGCCCCAACTTGTTTGGCCATTTCGGAGGACTGGGCAACGGCTGCTGTAGGCCACAATGGCTATATAAGCGCCATTAATTTATCAAACAACACTTTAAAGGCAACTTATACGTTGGACTATTCAGTAAATGATATTTCTTGGGGAGAAAACGATTGGTTTTGCTACACGCAAAAAGGTGGGAGTTTTTCAAGTCTTCACTGGATTAATACTGCCGATGGAATTTTGTACAACGATCCTGATGCCTATAGTCTGGATGGGAGTTCAATCGTTAAGAAAGTACCAAATCAAGCATACCTTATAGCTACCCGAAATGGAACTTCTCCCAGTGGTTTTTTCTCTTATGATATAGCTCTAAAAAGTAAAAAAAGTTACTCTCATATGGACTTAACAAATTTTTGGTTTTCGGAAAACGGAGATTATATTTTTGCAAACAACTTAAATGTATACCGAACAACAAGTTCAACAGGATCAAATGATACATTTGATGCAGACATCAACTCAATAGGTAAAATTAACATAGGAAGTGAAAATTACTATGGGCTTCAGCACATTTATCACGGTAACAATAATTTGTGGGTGATAAAAAAGGAATCATACTTTTCCGATGTGTCAACCAGTATATATCAGGTTGAAGATAATGACTATACACTAGTGAAGAAAATTGACTACATTATACTATACCAACCCAATGAGCAAACAAATCCTTTTAACCTAAGTGCAAACTTTGTTTATGCAAATAAAGAAGGTACTGAAATAGTTGTTTTATGCAAAGGTCTTAATAATAACTCATGGGTAATGCAGTTTATTGCTTTAAATTAATAATTGAAGTTTGTCATTTTTTAGATTTACTTACAAGATAAACTCCTGCAAAAACCAGTGTAGCCGCAATTATTTTTTGAACATTAAGCATGTCTTGGCCAAGAATTGCTGCCACTATAGTCGCAATTACTGGTTGCGAGTAAATATAAATACTCACAGTTGTGGCTTGAACGTGACGTAAACCCCAGCTGTTTAAAAGATATGCTAAAAACGTTGGTCCTAAAAGCACAAAAATAATTGCCCCATATATTGATGGCGGAATGCTATTCCATTCTGTAACCACAATATCTTTTAGCCCAAAAGGAAGAACAGCAAAAAAACCAACAGTAAAAACACCCCTCATTACAGTTATAGGGCTATATTTTTTCATTAATGGTTTTACAACTACTAGATATCCTGCATAAAAAAGGGTATTGAAAAATAACATGATGTTACCCACGAAATGATCAGAGTTAAAACCTATTTCCCCTTTTCCAAAAATTAATAGTAAAGCCCCTGAGGCTCCAACAACAAGCCCAGTAATCTTTAAAAAGTTTATTCTTTCTCCAATTGCAAGGAAGGCAATAAGCATTACCATTGCTGGGTTTAGAGTTGATATGATTGATGAGTCGATTGGTGAACTTAGGTTTAACCCATGAAGAAAAAGTAGTTGATTGAACGAAACCCCCATCAAACCAGCCATAACGAATCGCAGATAATCGGCTCTTTCAATCTTCTCAAACTTCCGTCCAATCTGCGAAAAAATGTAAAAGAGAGCCGATGCTGTAATAACTCGAAGTAGCGTAAATCCACCGGGCTTTAAGTGGTCTGGCATAACACCCTTTGCAATGGCGTAGTTTATTCCAAATAGCAAATTTGCTCCAATAATCGCAAGATGTGCCCTTAGTCTATTTTTATCGTCCATTGCAAGTAATGTAAATTATTTCGCACAAAGTTATATCCAAATAGGATAGGATGTAAAAGTTTCCCTATGACAATTTTTAATCCTAAAAGTTTAACAATCGAGTTACGAATTATTAGCTAATTTCAAACCTAATACAAACCAAATTAGTTTATTTTTGTTGAGAAGAAACTGAAAAATGAAATAATGCATAAAGTAAAACCAGGAGTTGTTGAAAATCCAGCACGTAGACTTAAACTTGGCACCGCAATAATTCCTGTTGTAATTGGACTTGGCGTAGTTGCTTATCTTCTTTATAGTGAATTTAACCCAGATGCTTTTAGTTTAATCAACTTCACTTGGCGTTCATTTTTTTGGATTTTAGTAGCCATACTATTTATGGCAGGGAGGGATATTGGCTATACTTTACGTCTTGTAACGCTAACCGATGGAAAGTTCAATTTTCGTAAGGCGTTTAGGGTGATCATGCTTTGGGAATTTACTTCGGCTATTACCCCTTCGGCTGTAGGAGGAACAAGTATCGCAATTGTTTACGTAAATAAGGAGGGTTTGAACTTAGGACACAGTTCCGCTGTTGTAATGATTACATCATTCCTTGATGAATTATACTTTATACTGATGTTTCCGCTTCTAATTCTTCTTGTAGGAGCATCAGATCTTTTTGGAATAGCAGCAGAGAATAGCTCAATAATCAGAGAACTAGTGATTTTTAGCGTAGTAGGTTATTCTGTTAAATTTGTTTGGGTTTTAATTCTTAGTTATGGTCTGTTTGTAAATCCTAGAGGATTAAAATGGCTGTTGATGATTATTTTTAAACTTCCTTTGTTACGGCGTTGGAAACATGGCGCAAATAGAGCCGGAACTGATATTATTAGTAGTTCTAAAGAATACCGTCGAAAACCTTTTTCGTTTTGGGCAAAAGCATTTGGCAGTACATTCCTTTCCTGGACTTCTCGGTTTTGGATTGTCAATGCACTTTTGTTGGCTTTTTTTACCATCGACAACCATCTATTGGTGTTTGCTCGTCAGTTAGTAATGTGGATAATGATGCTAGTAAGCCCAACCCCGGGAGGGAGTGGATTTGCCGAGTTCGTTTTTACACGATACCTATCCGAATTTATTCCTGTTGATGCTTCTGCTATTGGTGCAATTGCTGTTGGAATGGCTCTGCTTTGGAGGTTTGTTAGTTACTATCCCTACCTTTTTGTTGGCGCAATTATTTTTCCTCGCTGGATTCGTAGTAAGTTTTTACATGGAGAGCAAGGTAAATAGTCAATTGCTCAGTTTGAGATTTTAAGAATGAGTTAATGAGAGAGTTATTAATGTCGGGGTATTGTAGCCGAATCTGCAACTAACTGAAAACAAAATAAAAACCCCGCATTAAGCGAGGTATTCTATATTGCGATACTGTCAATTTGTTTAATTTTCTATCCATTCTCCTTGATGTACTTTATCATCGATTCAAATATTAACCTACCATCGGTATTGCCCAACTCATCGTCCGAGGCTCTTTCTGGGTGAGGCATCATACCAAACACATTTTTGCGTTCGTTGCAAATTCCTGCAATATTTTCAACTGCACCATTTGGGTTGAACGACTCTGAAACAATTCCATTCTCGTCGGAGTAGCGGAAAAGAATTTGGCCATTAATACGCATTTGTGCTAGGGTTTCTCTATCGGCAAAATACCGACCTTCGCCGTGGGCAATTGGAATTTTGAGTGCTCTTCCTTTTGGTAAATGAGTTGTAAGAGCGGTTGTTTTGCTATCGGGAGTTAAAAACACATTCTTACAAATAAATTTCTGATTCATATTATGGAGTAATGCTCCTGGGAGTAATCCTGTTTCGCAAAGAATCTGGAAACCGTTACAAATCCCAAAAACATAGCCGCCGTTATTGGCAAACTCAATAACCCTATTCATTATTGGAGAAAACTTTGCCAGTGCGCCCGAACGCAAGTAATCGCCGTAGGAGAATCCTCCTGGGAGTACAATCACATCAATATTTCCATCGAAATCGATTTCCTTATGCCAAAGTGTAACCACTTCCTGTTCAAGGATATCTCTTAGTACATAAACGGTGTCCTGATCGCAGTTAGACCCCGGAAATATTACAACTCCAAACTTCATAGAATTATTTTCTTTTACGTTTCAAAGATAGATATTAAAATGATACCCACCAAACTAGCCTTTGTATAAATAAAGTGTTAAATTTACATACACAAAAATCAAAGGAAATGATTCGCAACATTTTTCGATTATTTGGTTTACTGTTACTAACCATTTTGGCTCTATTTATACTATTCATTGCATACTCACAGCTTACGTACTACAATCCTTCGCCTAAACTAGAGGTATGGAGCTCACAAGCGCCCGATACTATTCCTACGAACCTTAGGCTCGATGCTTTAACCTGGAATATTGGTTATGGTGGGTTGGGTAGCAATATGGACTTTTTCTATGATGATGGAGAGCGTGTTCGCGATACAAAAGACAATACACTTCGTAATCTTGATTCAATTACAAGTTTTCTAAACATTCATAAAGGAAGAAGTTTTTTCTTGCTACAGGAAGTTGATTTTGGTTCGCACCGATCCTACAATATTTTTCAACCCGAAATCCTATCTACCGCATTGAATTACCAAAATTTTATTGGTTATAACTACGATGTGGATTTCGTCCCAATTCCAGTTAGTAACCCAATGGGAGGAGTTATTTCTGGTGTGATGACCTATAGCCAGAAAACACCAAGTTTTTCTACCCGTTACCAGTATCCTGGAGAGTTTACTTGGCCCACAAAACTTTTTAATCTTAGACGGTGCATGCTTGTTACCCGGTACCCCACCGATAATGGAAAAGAACTTGTCCTAATCAACACACATAACTCCGCCTTCGACGATGGCTCGCTTAAGCAGCAAGAAATGACCTTTTTAAAAGCTTTTGTTTTAGAGGAGTTTCTTAATGGAAATTATGTAGTAGCAGGGGGTGACTGGAATCAATCTCCTCCAAATTTCCCATTGTCGACTTTTGGTGATAATTATAAAGTGCCATTCTTTAAGTTAACAAACATAGATAGTGCTTTAATGCCCAAAGGATGGACTTGGGCCTTTGATCCGAATGAACCAACTAATAGGTATTTAAATGAACCATACACCGAGGGAAAAAACTATACTGGCATTTTGGATTTTTTCCTACTATCGCCTAACGTTAAACTTCTAGAGTGCCAAACACAGAATTTGAACTTCAGACACTCTGACCATAATCCTGTTTTAATTTCCTTTGAGTTGGTGGGTGGAGAGGTTCGTTTAAATTAAGCTGTATTGCAAAGAATGTCAGTTGTTTAAATATCGACAGTTTTAGCGCTATGCCCCCAAAAGGCTAAGTGGTAGGTTTTATCTGCATTTTACCTCAATCCACATACATTCTTCGTCAATTTGTCAAAGTTTTTTGTAAGTTTATAGCTAACATTTGGCAGGCTGTACAAAACTGAATATATTTCAGCATTGCTTTTGTTGATTAGTAAACTATTTTTACCTTTAACCAATTAAAGTGATCAATTTGTTTTTTAAATTGCATTTTTTGTGACAATAGAATTTTGGCTAGTTTAAGTTGATAGTGTATGCAGGTAACCGATCAGGATTTACAGTATTTTGTTACAGCAATAAAAGGCGTTTCTAAGTACGATTTCTCTGAGTATTCAGATAAATCTCTTAAGCGTCGGCTCCAAAAAATTCTGGAAGATTACAACATCGACTTAACAACGCTTATCACGAATATCCGGGTCGATAAGAATTTCCTCGAAAAGATTGTAAAAGAAATTACAGTAAACACTACGGAGCTTTTTCGCGATCCGCCCGTTTGGCATCTTATGCGTTCGAGAATTTTGCCACGCTTTAAAAACAACAAGACTATCAACATCTGGCATGCAGGTTGCTCAACAGGGCAGGAGGTTTATTCCCTAATGATTATGTTAAACGAAATGGGCATGCTCGACAAAGCAAAAATATTTGCGACCGATCTTAATGTCGATGTGCTCGATGCTGCAAAACAAGGTACTTACAAGTACCGATTCAACTTGGGTTATTTGGACAATTTTGATAAAGTAATTAAGCAAAACCCACTGAATTTTGAGGAGTATAATGAGGTGCCATACGAGAAATACTTTGACATTGATAAGGTGAAGGATACCATTACCATGAAGAAATTCCTCACCGAAAAGCCAATTTTTCGTAAGCACGATTTAGTTGTCGATGGCAATATCTTCTTCGCTAAGTTCGACCTAATTCTCTGTAGAAATGTTATTATTTACTTCAACTACTCTCTACAGAACAAAGTTTTTGAGCTCTTTCATACCAATTTATACCCCAAGGGAGTTTTCTTACTTGGGATGCATGAAACAATTTTAGGCCCCTGGGCAAATAAATTTGAACGACTTGGTCAGGCATATGTGAAAAAATAGTATTGAACGAATTTCGATTAATAATGAAGCTCTTTAAGAACATAAAACTTGGTCAGCGGGTACAATTCTTTGTAATACCCTTAATTGCCGTGCTATTTATTTTTGCCGGATTGACCCTAAACATCATGTCCAAAAAGAGGGTTTTAGAAGCTGCTCAACTTCAAGCCAGCGTATATATCGATAAAACAATACAGTTAATTGATATTGTTGAGAATAAAACTGGTAAGGGATTTACAACCGATGATAGAGTTGAACTTAAGAGTTACTTTCAAAGTCCTGCTTTTTACACCACCGATTTTCCTTCAATTGTGTCGCTGACTGGAGAGTATCTATTGCATATTCTCCGTGAGGGACAACGAATCCCTCTTTCTGCGCTTAATAAGTTAAAATCCAAATCCGAAAAGCAAGGCGCATTCCTTTATACCGATTTTACCGATAATTCAACCGAAGAGCGATTACTTTGCTATAAGTTCTATGAACCCTATAATGCCTACATCACAATATCCATAAGTCCCAAAGAGACCTTAGCACCTTTAGAGAACAACAGGAGAGTCCTAATTCTCATCATAATTTTTTCCTCAATAATGGCTGCTTTGGCTGTTCGATACATGATTAACCCGGTAGTCAGGAATGTTAATCTTGTAAATATTAAGCTCCGCCAACTTGCTAACGGAGACTTGCCAAACCATTTAAAAATTGATTCGAGTGATGAAGTTGGCCTTATGGTAAACTCTCTGAACAAACTGATTGACGGATTAAAGCAAACTACTACGTTTGCTCGAGAAATTGGTCACAACAAATTGGAATTTCAGTACAAACCTTTAAGCGATAAGGATGAATTAGGCACGGCACTTCTCGAAATGAGAGATAACCTTAAACGTGCAAATCTTGAGGAGCTTCGACGCAAGGAGGAGGATAATATTAGAAGTTGGACCAACTCCGGATTAGCAACCTTCGGCGATATACTTCGTCAGAACAACAATAATTTAAATTTACTTGCCGATAGCATTATTCAAAACTTAGTGAATTACCTAGAGGCCAATCAAGGTGGAATATTTATCTACAATGAGTCTGACTCAGATCGATATTTAGAACTTTTATCGGCGTTTGCCTATAATCGTAAGAAATTTGTCGAAAAAGTTATTCAACTCGGAGAGGGGCTTGTTGGAACCTGCGCGCAGGAAAAGAACACCATTTATTTAAAGGAGATACCAGAGAATTATATAACCATAACCTCGGGTTTGGGCGAGGCTACACCTACATCGTTGCTTATTGTTCCTTTAAAACTGGAGGATAATATCTTCGGAGTAATTGAAATTGCTTCGTTCCGTGAATTTAAGCCTTTTGAGATAGAATTTGTAGAGAAGATCGGCGAGAGTATCGCATCAACATTATTCTCTGTAAAGAATAGTATTCGGACGAAGATTCTGTTGGAACAATCGCAACAGCAACGCGAAGAAATGGCAGCACAGGAAGAGGAAATGCGCCAGAATATGGAAGAAATGCAGGCAACCCAAGAGGAGATGTCCAGAAAGAACGTTGAGTTGGAAGTTGTTACCAGTGCTATTAATCAGGCATTATTGTCGATGACTTTAAGCGAAGATGGTTATATTGTAGATTCCAATGCAAACTTCCAAATACTGCTTGGATATAATAAGCAGGAATTAGACGGAAGATTGTTTTTTGAACTAATTCACTCTGAGCAGCGCAGTGGTTTTAATAATTTATGGGAGCAAGTTCTTATTGGTCAATCTGTTAATGAGACTTTGCACATTGTGGGTAATAATGGAGTCGATAAGTATGTAATGACTTCTATATCCCCTGGAATTGACGATATGGGAATGATTGTTAAAATATTCCTTATCGGTCAGGATATTACTGAAACCAAAAAGTTGGAGTTAATGGCTCAAAAACAAGCTGATGCCATTGAACAGAATATTATAGAATTGCAGATGGAGCAAGAGTTATCAGCTCAACGCGAGAAGGATATGGAAACTCTGCTCAAGGCTCTGGATCAAAATTGCCTCGTTACAGTTCTTGAACCTGATGGTTTAATTACTTATATTAATAATAAGAATGTAGAAGTTTTAGGCGATTCAAAAGAGGATATTGAAGGAAAGCATCTGCAAGATCTTGATTATAATGCCAAAAACAATCCCAAAGAATTCAAAATATTCTGGGACAATTTGCATAAAGGCATAAAGCAGTCCAGAGAGTTTTCGTTAACTGTTAACAGCAAAATAGTTTGGATTCAAGAAAATTACACGCCAGTTATGGACCAAAACGGGGCATTATATAAAATTATTAACATTGGATTTGATATCTCTGAAAATAAGTTGAAAGAGGCCGAGATGGTTAAATTAATCAGTCAACTTAAGGATTTAAAGGATAAGAAATAGATTGAAAATGATACGATACGAAATAGGCATAGTGGATACCCGAAATGTAATCAAAATCTTACTCGATGATTTTGGTTACGATTTCAGAGATTATGCCCTTACTTCTTTTAAACGTAGGTTGGAGCATGTCATCAATAGTAATGGATTACGCGATGCCGATGGATTAGTTAGTAGATTACAGAATAA
>WBUV01000080.1 GCA_008933525.1 Bacteroidales bacterium
CCCTCAGCACCCATTCTAATGGTAGAAGCAATCGATGTTTTAATTGCTCTGCGGAACGAAATACGTCCTTCTAGCTGGCGAGCGATGTTATTCGCTACGATAACAGCATCAATCTCTGGACGTTTAACATCAAAGATGTTGATTTGCACCTCTTTATTGGTAATTTTGCGCAATTCCTCTTTAAGTTTATCTACTTCCTGGCCACCTTTACCAATGATGATACCTGGACGAGCAGTGTGGATAGTAACAGTAATTAGCTTAAGGGTTCGCTCAATAACAATCTTCGCAAGACTTGCTTTTGAAAGCCTCTCGTTTAGATAATCACGAATTTTGCTGTCTTCAACAAGTTTCTGAGCGTATTTGTTACCCCCGTACCAGTTGGAATCCCATCCTCTGATGATTCCAAGTCGGTTTCCTATTGGATTAACTTTATTTCCCATTTAACTGCTAATTATTTGTATCGTTATTAACTGCACTATCAACAATCACGGTTACGTGATTTGAACGTTTACGAATACGATGCGCGCGTCCCTGAGGAGCGGTGCGAATACGTTTAAGAGTTCTACCCTGATCTACAAAAATCTCTTTCACAAAAAGGTTAGCATCTTCAATACGAGTGTTCTCGTTTTTGGCTTTCCAGTTTGCAATAGCAGAAAGTAATAGCTTGTGAACATCCTCAGCAGCGTCTTTACCGTTGAACTTTAGAATGTTTAGGGCTGAATTCACGTCTTTACCGCGTACCAGGTCTACTACCAAGCGCATTTTACGTGGAGATGATGGGCAATTGCGTAGAATCGCAATTGCTTTTTTCTTTTTCTCCTCCTTTAGCCTATTGGCCATTGTATGTTTTCTTGCACCCATTGCTTAGTTTCTTTAATCAATTCACTTATTTTTTCTTATTACCAGCGTGACCACGGAAAGTGCGTGTTGGAGCAAACTCTCCAAGCTTATGACCAACCATGTTTTCGGTAACATAAACAGGAATAAACTTATTCCCATTGTGAACTGCTATGGTGTGTCCAACAAAGTCGGGAGAAATCATCGAACTGCGTGACCATGTTTTAACAACAGCCTTCTTGTTAGATTCATTCATAGCGCTAACACGCTTATCTAACTTATATTCGATGAAGGGACCTTTTTTAAGTGACCTACTCATACCTTCAATTTTTACTGATTACTTTTTCCTGCGTTCAACAATAAACTTATTGCTAGGATTCTTCTTAGAGCGTGTTTTGTAGCCCTTAGCAGGAATACCTTTGCGTGAGCGTGGATGACCTCCCGAAGCGCGTCCTTCACCACCACCCATTGGGTGATCTACAGGGTTCATAGCAACACCCCTGTTGCGAGGACGACGACCTAACCAACGGGTACGTCCGGCTTTACCAGATTTCTCCAAAGCGTGGTCGCTGTTCGATACGCTACCAATGGTAGCTTTGCATTCGGTTAGCACCATACGGGTCTCACCGCTAGGAAGTTTAATAATTGCATACTTACCTTCACGTGCAAGAAGTTGTGCATGTGAACCAGCACTTCTTGCCATGCAAGCACCTTGACCTGGGTATAATTCGATGTTATGAATTAATGTACCAAGTGGAATCTCTGCCAAGTAAAGAGTATTTCCAAGCTCCGGAGCGACTCCTCTTCCTGACATGATTTTTTGACCAACTTGTATTCCGCTTGGAGCAACTATCTAACGTTTCTCACCATCGGCATACTCTACAAGTGCAATACGTGCTGTGCGGTTTGGATCGTATTCTACAGTTTTCACTGTAGCTTCAATCCCTTCGCGTTCACGCGTAAAGTCGATCAATCTGTATCGGCGCTTATGACCACCCCCTATATATCGCATGGTCATTTTCCCCTGGTTATTTCTACCACCAGTTTTCTTCAGGGGGCGTAGCAACGATTTCTCAGGCTTCGAGGCAGTAATTTCCTCGAATGTGCCTATAATTTTGTGTCTCTGTCCTGGTGTAACAGGTTTTAGTTTCCGTACAGCCATTTTCTTTAGATGTTGCTATAAAAATCAATTTTCTCACCATTCTTCAACGTTACAATAGCTTTTTTGAAGCTGTTTGTGCGGCCAACAAGGAAACCTGCTTTTGTGTAACGGGTTTTTTGTTTTCCTGCGTAACGTATAGTATTCACTGAGTCTACGGTAACTCCGTATAAATTCTCAATGGCTCTTCTTATCTGTAACTTATTCGCTTTCTTATCAACAATGAAACCGTACTGGTTTACCTTGCTGGTTAAGCGCTCCATCTTTTCAGTTACAATTGGTCTTATCAGTATGTCCATCACTCGTTCAATTAAGAAACTTTAAACATTTTATTGAGAACATCTACTGAACTCTCAGAAAGTACTAATGCTTTCGCATTTAATACTTCGTAAGTATTTATAGATGAAGCATCTACAACTTTACACTGTTGTAAATTTCTGGATGACAAAGATATATTTTTATTTACATCGCCCAACACGAAAAGTGTTTTTTTGTCAGCCACTTTCAAATTATTGCAAATTGAAAGGAATTGTTGAGTTTTTGGAGTATCTAAATTGAAATCTTCCACAACAACAATTGCGTTATCTTTCACTTTGTATGCTATTGCACTTTTACGAGCAAGTTGTTTTACTTTTTTGTTCAACTTGAAGCTGTAATCGCGAGGTACTGGACCAAATACGCGTCCACCACCACGGAATAAAGGTGATTTGATGCTACCTGCACGGGCAGTACCTGTACCTTTTTGCTTCTTTAACTTGCGTGTGCTACCGGAAACCTCATTACGTTGCTTCGATTTATGAGTACCCTGACGACCATTAGCAAGAATTTGCTTAACGTCAAGATAGATAGCATGATCGTTAGGTTCGATGCTAAAAATAGAGTCATCGAGTTGGATCATTCTCCCGGTTTCCTGTCCTGATATGTTAAGTACTTTAATTTCCATTATTTCTCAATAATTAAGTAAGAACCTTTTGCACCTGGAATGGAACCTTTTACAAGGAGAAGGTTGCTTTCAGGGATAACCTTAAGAACACGAAGGTTCATAATTTTAACCCTATCGCCACCGGTCCGACCGGGTAGCCTTTTCCCTGGGAAAACACGTGATGGGAACGATGACGCACCCATAGAACCAGGGTGACGCTGACGGTTATGCTGACCGTGAGTTTGACCACCCACACCGCCGAAGCCGTGACGTTTAACTACACCTTGGAATCCTTTACCCTTGGTAATACCGGTAACATCAACCCAACGGTCGTCGTTAAACAAATCAACGGTGATAACATCACCTAGTTGGTTAGTGCCATTCCAATCTCTAAACTCAACAACTTTACGTTTAGGAGTGGTGTTAGCTTTCTGGAAATGACCCATCATGGGTCTGCTGGTATGTTTCTCCTTTTTGTCATCAAAGGCAAGTTGAATAGCAGTATAACCATCGTTATCTGCATTCTTTACCTGAGTGACAACGCATGGACCAGCCTCAATTACGGTGCAGGGGATATTTTTTCCATCCTCACCGAATACGGAAGTCATTCCGATTTTACGTCCAATTAATCCTTGTGGCATTGTCTTTACAATTTACAATTCACACTCATACTTTAATTTCTACTTCGACTCCACTTGGAAGTTCGAGCTTCATAAGAGCATCGATAGTCTTCGGGGTGGAGCTGTAGATGTCGAGCAAACGCTTATAGGAGCATAGCTCAAATTGCTCCCTTGATTTTTTGTTCACGAATGTTGAACGGTTTACCGTAAAAATTCGCTTGTGCGTTGGAAGCGGGATTGGCCCGCTCACCACAGCGCCTGTAGCCTTGACCGTTTTCACGATCTTTTCGGCCGACTTGTCTACCAGGTTGTGGTCGTACGATTTGAGTTTAATTCTAATTTTCTGGCTCATTGTACATATTAGTAAAAGTAATTATTCAATCTCCTTTACTTCCTTACCACGCGATTTTTCCACAATCTCTTTTGCGATATTTGCGGGAACTTCGGCGTAGTGAGAGAATTCCATTGTAGAAGTAGCTCGTCCGGAAGATAGAGTTCTTAGAACTGTAACATAACCGAACTGCTCAGAAAGAGGTACCTTGGCTTTAATTACCCTAGCAACTCCTTTAGATTCCATACCTGCAATTTGACCACGACGTTTGTTTAGGTCACCAATTACATCACCCATATACTCCTCAGGAGTTACTACCTCAACGCTCATAATAGGCTCAAGTAGAACTGGTGATGCTTTTGGAGCAGCTGCACGGAAACCGTAGCGAGCCGCAATCTCGAATGATAGAGAATCGGAGTCAACTGCGTGGAACGATCCATCCTTAAGAACAACTTTCATACTAGGAACCTGGAAACCAGCCAGAACACCATTGTTCATAGCGGTATCGAAACCTTTCTGAATGGAAGGAATGAACTCGCGTGGAATATTTCCACCCTTAACCTCGTCAACAAACTGTAATCCAACAACACCTTCATCGGCTGGGCCAATTTCGAAGATGATATCAGCAAATTTACCACGACCACCAGATTGTTTCTTGAAGACCTCGCGATGTGATACAGTTTTTGTAATAGTTTCCTTGTATGCAACCTGAGGAGCCCCTTGACTTATATCCACATTAAACTCACGACGAAGACGGTCAACAATAATTTCAAGGTGAAGTTCACCCATTCCATTAATAATTGTTTGTCCACTGTCTGGATCGGTTTTAACACGGAAGGTTGGATCTTCCTCCGATAGTTTTCCTAAAGCAATACCTAACTTATCAAGATCTTTCTGAGTCTTTGGTTCAATTGCTAGACCAATTACAGGCTCAGGGAATGTCATTGACTCAAGAGCGATAGGATGTTTCTCATCGCAAATGGTATCGCCGGTACGTAAATCTTTAAAACCAACTACAGCACAAATGTCACCAGCCTCGCAGAACTCAATTGGATTTTGCTTGTTAGCGTGCATTTGGTATAGACGGCTAATACGTTCTTTTTTACCTGTACGGGTATTGAAAATGTAACTACCACTATCAACCTTACCTGAGTAAACTCTCACGAATGCTAAACGACCTACAAAAGGATCAGTAGCAATTTTGAAAGCTAAACCGCAGAATGGTTCTGAGATAAGTGGCTTACGTATAATTTCATCCCCACTATCAGGGTTTGTTCCATGAATATCACCTTTATCTAGAGGGCTAGGAAGGAACGATATAACAGCATCTAAAAGACGCTGAATTCCCTTATTCTTGAATGATGCTCCGCAAAGTACTGGTACGATAGACATATCGATGGTTGCTTTGCGAATAGTTTCAAGCATTTCCTCTTTAGTGATAGAATCTGGATCCTCAAAGAAACGCTCCAATAAATCATCGTTATAAGAAGCAACTGCCTCAATAAGGGCGCTACGCCATTCGGCTACTTCGTCCTTCATGTTGGCAGGAACATCCTCTAAACGATAATTCACGGTTTTTGTTTGTGGATCATCGAACCAAACAACAGCTTTGTTTTCGATTAAGTCAACAACACCAATAAAGGTATCCTCAGCACCAATAGGTAACTGAATAGGAACTGGATTTGCACCTAATTTTTCCTTGATTTGACCAACCACCGATAAGAAATCCGCACCAACGCGGTCCATCTTATTTACAAAGGCAATTTTTGGAACTCTGTACTTATCAGCTTGACGCCATACGGTCTCGCTTTGTGGCTCAACACCACCTACAGCACAGAATGTAGCAATGGTACCATCAAGTACACGAAGAGAACGCTCAACCTCAACGGTAAAGTCCACGTGACCTGGGGTATCGATAATGTTAATTTGATACTGCTGATTGTTATACTTCCAGAAAGTTGTTGTAGCAGCCGAAGTAATGGTAATACCTCTTTCCTGCTCCTGAACCATCCAGTCCATTGTGGCAGCACCATCGTGCACCTCTCCTATTTTATGGCTTTTACCAGTATAAAAAAGGATACGCTCGGTAGTTGTTGTTTTACCGGCGTCGATGTGTGCCATAATCCCGATGTTACGAGTAAATTTTAAATCCCTGCTCATCTATAATCCTACCTTCCCCGTATCGTGAATTAAAATCTGAAATGTGCAAAAGCTTTGTTTGCTTCAGCCATTTTATGCATATCTTCTTTCTTCTTGAAAGCAGCACCTTCCTCGTTGTAAGCAGCCATAATTTCGGCAGCTAATTTATCGCTCATACCTTTACCCGAACGTTTGCGTGAGTAAAGAACAAGGTTTTTCATAGAAAGTGAAATTTTTCTCTCAGGGCGAACTTCCATTGGAACTTGGAAAGTTGCACCACCCACTCTGCGGCTCTTCACCTCAACTTGTGGGGTAATGTTCTCCAATGCCTTTTTCCAGATCTCAAGTGGAGACTTATCGGCATCCTTCATGCGATTAGCTACAATCTCTAATGAATTGTAGAAAATTTCATACGCAGTACTTTTCTTACCCTCGTACATCAGGTTATTTACAAACCTGGTAACCATTACATCACCGAATTTAGGATCGGGTAAGATGATTCGTTTTTTTGGTTTTGCTTTTCTCATTGTTCTAAAGCATCAACTGAGGTTAAATTTTACTTTTTAACTTTAGGTCTCTTAGCACCATACTTCGAACGACGTTGTTTACGTCCTTCAACACCAGATGCATCAAGTGTTCCACGTACTAAGTGGTAACGAACACCAGGTAAATCTTTTACCCTGCCTCCGCGGATAAGCACGATAGAGTGCTCTTGCAGATTGTGACCTTCTCCAGGAATGTAGGCATTAACCTCCTTACCGTTTGTAAGCCTAACCCTGGCAACTTTTCTCATAGCCGAATTCGGCTTTTTAGGAGTAGTGGTGTACACACGTACACATACCCCGCGTCTCTGAGGGCAAGCATCAAGCGCAGGCGCTTTACTCTTGTCAATCAGTTTAGACCTTCCTTTTCTTACTAGTTGCGAAATTGTTGGCATAAATTGATGAAATTTATGTTAAATTAAACTTTTAAAATGGACTGCAAAGGTATTGATTTTTTCAACACCACAACCATTTTAACTTCTTTTTTTGCTGTTTATTAGCATTTTCCGTGCTAATTCATTTTAGCGGGCGCAAAGATATATCATTTATATGAAAAAACAATACTGATTTTTAACTACTTGAAAAATATTTAAGGATGTGTAATAAATTAAAAAGTTCTCAAAGTTGAATAATCGGTAAAAAATCATTCATATTGAGCGTAAAGCAGAAAAAAACTATTTTTTTAAAACTTTCAAAAGGCTCATATTCAAAAGATCAATCTTTAAAATAATCCTCAAGAACACTTAGTATGCTTTACAACATCCCCCAAATTCCTAAAGAAGTTTGTTTGAAACAAAATTTTACTATTTTTGGGGGGATTCAAAAACCAGAACTGCAATTTTGCAAAGTCTTTTTGGGGAGATACACCTTATATATAGATGATGACAAATTTTGCAACCTAAAATCAATAGATGTTAAACATTTAATACGCGTAACCCGCATGAAAACCTATTTAACCGATCAAATCAGGAATGTTGCCTTACTGGGTAATACCGGCTCTGGCAAAACACTACTTGCCGAGTCGATGATGTTTGAAGGAAAAGTTATCGAGCGTAAGGGAACTATCGAGGGGAAGAATACTGTTTCGGACTACTCCGAAATTGAACAGATTAACCAAAGGTCCATCTTCTCTACTATTCTGTACACCGAATTCATGGACCGTAAGCTAAACATAATTGACACTCCAGGTTCCGATGATTTCGTGGGTGGTGTTATAACATCGATGTATCCAGCCGACATTATGGTGATGGTTATTAACGGCCAGTATGGCATTGAAGTAGGCACTGAAATTTTCAATCGCCACGCTGAACGCATGAATAAGCCGATGGTACTTGCAGTAAACCAGCTAGACCATGAAAAAGCGAACTTCGACCAAACTCTCGACTCCTTAAAGCAAACTTTTGGCAATAAGGTTATTTTAGCCCAATATCCAGTGAATCCAGGTACATCATTCGATGCATTCATTGATGTAGTCACTATGAAGATGTACAAGTTTAAGGGGGATACTGGTATTCGTGAAGAATTCCCAATTCCTGCCGAAGAGGCGGATAAAGCGGCTGAATTGCACAACGCACTTATTGAGGCTGCTGCTGAGAATGATGAATCGTTAATGGAAAAGTTCTTTGAACAAGGCTCATTGAGCGAAGATGAAATGCGTTCAGGATTATCTGCAGGTATTCGTAACCGTCAACTTTTCCCTGTTTTCTGCTTATCGGCAAAACGTAACATTGGTACAAAACGTTTGATGGATTTCATCCTAAACGTAGGTCCAAATCCTGCATCGACCCCAATGCTTAAAAACAACAATGATAAGGAAGTAAAATGCGACTCATCTGCTCCAACCTCGCTGTTTATCTTCAAATCATCGATTGAACCACACATTGGAGAAATTAGTTACTTCCGAGTTATGTCCGGCAAAGTAACTGAAGGCATGGATCTCGCCAATGCAAACAACTCAACAAAGGAGCGTATAGCCCAACTATTTGTAGTTGCGGGAAAAAACCGTAATAAGGTAACCGAACTTGTTGCTGGCGATATTGGGGCTACTGTAAAACTAAAGAACTCGAAAACTAACCATACTCTTTGCGGATCGGGACTAGATTTCACTTTCGATCCAATGGTATTCCCTAACGCTAAGTTCCGTACTGCAATTAAACCAAAGAACGAAGCCGATACCGAAAAAATGAGCGAACTTTTACACAAGGCTCATCAGGAGGATCCAACGATTTTGGTAGAACACTCTAAGGAATTAAAGCAAATAATTGTTTCGGGACAAGGTGAACACCACTTAAATACTTTAAAGTGGCAATTGACTAACCTAAATAAACTTGAGATCGAGTTTATTCCTCCACGCATCTCGTATCGCGAAACTATTACCAAGGTTGCGGCAGCTGATTATCGTCACAAAAAACAATCGGGTGGTGCTGGGCAGTTTGGTGAGGTTCACATTGTTATTGAACCACACGTTGAAGGTGCTCCAGATCCTACAAAGTATAAAATTGCAGGTAAAGAGGTTAACATCAGCGTTCGCGGAAAAGAAGAGGTGCCTCTTGAGTGGGGCGGAAAACTTGTTTTTTACAACTGTATAGTTGGTGGCGCAATTGACACACGTTTCCTTCCTGCAATTCTTAAAGGTATTATGGAAAAAATGGAGGAAGGTCCACTTACCGGTTCATACGCTCGCGATATCCGCGTTGCTGTTTACGATGGTAAAATGCACCCTGTTGACTCCAACGAAATTTCCTTTAAGTTAGCAGGACGTAACGCCTTTAAAACTGCGTTTAAGGAGGCTGGTCCTAAAATTATGGAACCTGTTTACGATGTGGAAGTTCTTGTTCCATCGGACAGAATGGGCGATGTAATGAGCGACCTACAAAACCGCCGTGCTATTATTATGGGTATGGGTAGTGTTAAAGGTTTCGAGGTTATCAACGCTAAGGTACCTCTTGCTGAACTTAACAAGTACTCAACTGCACTATCATCGCTAACCAGCGGGCGTGCAACCTACAATATGAAGTTCAATGCTTACGAGCAAGTTCCATCCGATGTTCAGGATAAACTGCTTAAAGCATACGAAGCAGAAGATCAAGACGAGTAGTCTTAGAACGGTCATCATACTTAATAAGAAAAAGGAGGCAAATGCCTCCTTTTATTTGTCACACAAAATCGTACAAACCAAATACCTTCCTATTTTTTTTCCTGTGGAATAGAGTAAAAAGTTTTGCTTACGATTTTCCATCCATCTTCAAACTTCAATAAGGACAAATAATCTATAAACTTCATCACATTACCCTCGTAAAACTCAATTTTAGCAACTGCTGCATTTCCAGAAACATCTATAAACAAAAATTTTATTGTGGTTAGCTCATTTTGGAAAGAGTACTTTAAGCCTTTCATTTTTCCACTTTTAGCACTCTCCATCCAACTATATATTGGATACGTCCACATAATATTGCCACTCCCTACCCCTAGCAATGTAAAACCTGGATGAAAACCCTTGCTTACAGCATCGGCGTCAGCATTATTACACAACCCATCAACATAAGCGCTTTGAATAACATTTTTAATAAGTTCTTTTTGATCTTCATCT
>WBUV01000081.1 GCA_008933525.1 Bacteroidales bacterium
CTAGAATATTCATCAAAAACGCCTCGCTATCCTCAACTAATCTCTTTGCCTTATAAAGTTCTTCGTTTGTTTGGAGCAATTCCTCGTTTAAGGCTAAGTATTCCTCGTTTTGCTCCTTGAGAACCTCTTCACTCTTTTTTCTTTCGGTAATATCCTGAATAATTCCTACGCCTCCAATAATCTTTTCGTTAGTAAATATTGGGGCAAATAAAACCTGAACAGGTGTTGTTTTATTGGCAGTGATGGAGTGATAATAATCCTCGTAATGTCCTAATCCACCTGTTAAAGAGATTTCAACTGCTTCAACAATCTTTTTATCGGGTAACTTTAACATATCAAGGCCTTCCAAGGCTTGCTTCGACGACCCAATTATCCGAACAAACTCCTCGTTGCACGAGATTATTCGACCTTTACTATCGAAATGAATAAGCCCGAGCGGTGCATTCTCAAAAACCAAACGGTACTTTGCCTCGCTCTCCTCCGCGAGTTCTTTAGCACGAATCAGTTCAAACTCTGTTTGTTTTCTTAGAGTAATATCTCTATTAACAAAAATAATACCTACTGGATTATTGTTGGAATCGTGAAGCACATTGGCATTGGACTCACAGTAGAATTTAGAACAATCTTTCCTGAGCATTACGTATTCAGCAGCACCAGTTAAATTTCCTTTTAGCATTTCGGAAATTAAGTATGATGCTTTGTCTCTATGCACTTCATCTACAAATTCCAGAACATTTCTCCCAATAATTTCCTCTGAAGAACTATACCCCCAAAGCGATACAATTTGATTAGTTACAAATTGGACAGTACCATCGAGAGCGGATATTGCAATACCATCGGGCGATGTTTCGATTATGGTTTTTAACTTACGCTCATTCTCTATTAAGGTTTTTTCAAAAACTTTTCTTTCGCTGATATCGCGCATAAACGATTGGTAAGTTCCATTGGGCATCTTTCGCGATGTCATTTCAACAATCACAGTAGAACCTTCCTTTCGTAAAATTTCTCTTTCAGCGGTAATAATCTCGCCCTTATCTAACAAATCGAACCTTAGGGGTTTTTTATTTAACTCCGAAGAGGAGAATAACTGTCGCATATTCATTGTTAGCAATTCTTCTTCAGAATACCCTGTAAAGGTCATTGCACGCTTATTGGCCATAATAAAATTACCTACAGCGTCGCCCTGAAAGAATGCATCGGGGGCAAGTTCTAATAGCAAACGGTAATTCTCTTCGCTTTCGCGAAGTGCCTTTTCAGTTTTTTTTCTCTCTGAGATATTCTGATGCATGAGCACAAATCGTTCCGGAACTCCATCTGCATCAAACAATGGAAATGCAATCATTCTAATCCACACAGGTGTATCGGGAACACTAATATCTACCTCATGTGCATTGTAGTATAAATCAGGAAATCGAACCGATTCTCCACCTCTTAACTTTTCGAACAGGTAATCATATTTTAGTTCCTTTATCTGTAAATCTTCAAAAACTGAGTAGTTTTTTTGTGGCACTGCCCCAAATAACAACTTGAACGATTCATTCACCAAAAGAGAATATCCATCCTTATCAACAATTTGCAACGATATCGGATTATACTCGATAATATCGCGGATTTGCTTTATGGACAAATTTTGCTCCTCGATTGTTTTTTGATGCAGTTGCTTTAGCGAATCGTACTCCTTTTTTAATTTATCCAATTCCTCAAGGAGTTGTTCCTTCGATTTATCCTTCATATCCATAGTGGCAATTCATTATCATCGATTAATAATCAATGGTTTATTATCCAAATACTAATAGGATAATGAAACTTACAATTTATTTATTTTTCTTGACATACAGTAAGGTTGTAAAATTTAATGTTTGACCAAAAAGAATTAAATTTGCACCTCAAATTATTGAATAAAATGAATAACCGTAGAGTCAGAGTTCGTTTTGCCCCAAGTCCAACTGGGCCATTACATATTGGTGGAGTTAGAACTGCACTATTCAACTACTTTTTTGCCTGCAAACATGGTGGCGATTTTTTACTTAGAATTGAGGATACTGACTCGCAGCGTTTTGTGCCTGGCGCAGAGGAGTATATTAACGAAAGTTTACGTTGGTGCGGAATTAAGATAGATGAGGGCGTTCGCGAAGGCGGCCCACATGCACCATACCGCCAAAGCGAGCGAAAACCTATTTACAAGCAATATGCCGATAAACTCGTGGAGAGTGGAAACGCTTATATTGCTTTCGATGCTCCCGATGTTCTGGATAAACTCCGCACCGATGCTGAGGCAAAAGGTGAAGCCTTTATATACAACTATACAATCCGTGAAAAAATGGAAACTTCGCTTGTACTTTCGGCAAGCGAGGTTAAGCAACGTATTGAACGTGGCGACCAGTGGGTTGTACGTTTTAAAATGCCCGAAAACGAAGAGGTTGTAATGCAGGATTTAATTCGCGGCGAAGTTCGTGTAAACACATCAACACTCGACGATAAGGTTCTTTTCAAAAGCAGCGATATGCTCCCCACATACCATTTGGCAAACGTTACCGACGATTACCTTATGGAAATCTCGCACGTAATTCGTGGCGAGGAGTGGTTACCTTCATTACCTTTGCACGTACTACTTTACCGTGCATTGAACTGGGAGGATAAAATGCCCCAATTTGCACATCTTCCTTTACTGTTAAAACCAACTGGTAACGGAAAACTCAGCAAGCGCGATGGCGATAAAATGGGATTCCCCGTATTCCCACTTCTTTGGAAAACAGGCGAAAATGAAATTTCGAGGGGTTACCGCGAGGATGGTTATTTTCCCGAAGCATTCGTAAATCTTCTTGCACTTTTGGGCTGGAATTCTGGCACAGAGCAGGAATTGTTCTCAATGGATGAGCTAATCGAGCTGTTCAGCATTGAGCGTGTAAACAAATCGGGAGCCCGATTCGACCCCGAAAAGGCTAAATGGTTCAATCACCAATATTTAATCCGTAAAACCGATAAAGAGTTGGCAGAAATGTTTTTGCCAATACTTGAGCAGTACAACTTTGATGTTCCTTTCGAAAAGTTAGTGCGCATTGTTGGTTTGGTTAAGGAACGCTTAAACTTTGTACACGAAATTTGGGAACAAGCAAGTTTCTTCTTTGAGCGTCCATTGGAGTACGATCAACAAACCGTGGCAAAATTCTGGAAAGAGGATACTGCTGCAATTATGAATGAAGTTGCTGATGTTGTTAGTGGCATTGAGAAATGGGATGTTCAAGCCATTGAGCATTCAATAAAGGAGTTAATAACTGCCAAGGGTTACGGAATGGGCAAGGTGATGAACGCTGTAAGGCTTAGTCTTGTTGGAGCATCAAAAGGTCCAGGCGTTGCCGATATTTGCGAAGTGCTTGGCAAGGATGAAACCATTCAGCGCTTTAAGCAGGCGGTTGCAATACTTGGGAAGTAATTAAACTTTTTGAAATTTATAGTGTTACTTTATTCATTACATTTGTAACGATGAAAAGAAACCATAATATAGTTTGTTGTACCTGTTGTTGTCAAGGAAATACTTGGCCGCAAGGGGCATTGCTATGTTTAGGATAAATCTATTGAGTAGATACTAATACAATCAAACATAACCCTTCCGGCATCCGGAAGGGTTTTTTATTTTCAATTTAAACACTACACCGTATGAACTTTTTGAAATTTAGACTTAAAAACAGATACAACATAAAGGTAGATGTCGAGGAATTTTCCCAACTTGTGCTAATGCATATTTTCCCTGAAATGCTTAACCGAAGAACGTTTAGGGTTAGTTCAAGCGAGGTCTATAAAAGGCTTAAACAACTTCTTGTAAAGCAAATGAGCGATGGCGTAAAGGCCGATTTTATTGCGAAGCAATTTATAGCAGAACTACCATTGCTGCATAAAGAACTAATTGCCGATGCTCGCTTTATTGCTAAAAACGACCCTGCTGCAAGTGGAATTGATGAGGTGATTATTGCATATCCTGGGTTCACTGCTATCTGCACTTATCGCTTGGCGCACTCTCTTGCAAGTAAAAATGTTCCATTGATTCCACGAATTATGACAGAGTGGGCCCATTCAACAACAGGTATCGATATTCACCCGAAAGCAACCATTGGAAAGGAGTTCTTTATAGACCACGGAACGGGCATAGTAATTGGCGAAACGGCCATTATTGGCAATAGGGTCAAAGTTTACCAAGGCGTTACAATTGGTGCACTAAGCGTAGGCAAGGAACTGGCTCAAACAAAGCGTCACCCAACCATTGAGGATGATGTGGTAATATATGCCGGAAGTACAATTCTGGGAGGTAATACTACCATTGGGCATAATAGCATTATTGGCGGCAACGTATGGCTCACCAAAAGCGTTGAGCCAAACTCCTTGGTTTACCACGAAAGCAGAGTAATTGTTAGAGAGCGAGAGACTGTAAGTCGAGTATAGTTGATAAAGAGATGGTTGCCTTCGGCGAATCCTTCGGGTTTCGACAGGCTCAGCATGACAAATTACGTTATTCTTTGTCATTTCGAGTGGTAGCGAGAAATCCATAATAATCTTGAGCTTTGATCAAAAAACACTATTGTCCGATAAAATTTTCGTTCTTCAATTAATTAAATATCACGCTACTATGTAGCTTAATTATTCAAATTCATATGGTTTGTCTACAAATATTTCGCCGCTTCGCGGCTAATAATTAGCAGCAGCGCTGCGATCATATTTGTAGCTAATTAGAAGACAAGCAAAAGTAAGCTCCAGAGGAGCGAAATATTATTTTAGTATCTGAAATAATGGTTATAGAGTTTAAAAATCATTTTAATCGAACAACATTGATTAAGAAACATAAAACAAATAAAAATATGAAAGCACAAAGTTTACTGGAGACTGTTGGTGGAACACCACATATCCGACTCAACAAACTATTTCCTAACAGCGAAGTTTGGATTAAGGATGAACGAAGAAATCCTTCAGGAAGCATTAAGGATAGAGCAGCCTTGGCAATGATAGAGGATGCTGAAAGAAGTGGGGTCTTAAAAAGCGAAAGCGTTATTGTGGAGCCCACATCGGGCAATACGGGCATTGGCTTGGCAATGATATCGGCAATTAAGGGTTATAGGCTGATTCTAACAATGCCTGAATCGATGTCCATTGAGCGTCGACGATTACTTAGCGCTTACGGCGCAGAGCTGGTTCTTACACCAAAAACCGAAGGTATGAAGGGTGCAATTGCCAAGGCCGAGGAAATTGTAGGAGCCACACCAAACTCGTGGATGCCAATGCAGTTTGCAAATAAATCGAACCCCAGCACCCATTATATCAACACTGCAAAAGAAATTGTTGCTGATTTTCCCGATGGCATTGATTATTTGGTTGTTGGCGTTGGCACTGGTGGGCATATCTCAGGTGTAGGAAGTAAGCTAAAAGAACTATTCCCTGATATAAAAATTATTGCAGTGGAACCGCTTGATTCTCCAATGATATCGGAAGGAAAGGCTGGTCCTCATCCAATACAGGGGATCGGTGCTGGGTTTATCCCATCGAACCTGAACAAAAGCATTATTGATGAGGTGATTAGGGTAAAAGGTGCAGATGCCTTCGAAATGGTAAGGAAGTATGCAAAAACAGAAGGATTTCTTGCCGGAATATCAACAGCGGCAAACTTGGTTGCAGTAACAGAGCTGCTTTCAACAATTGAAACGAACAAACGAATACTAACATTTGCTTACGATTCTGCAGAGCGATATTTAAGCGTTGAGGGTTTGCTTTAGTTTTTACACAATTTGGATAAATGATACTTCAAAAAAAATGAATTGTAAGATTCAAAATAAGGTAATAGAACAAAACATATAAGTAATAGTATGCATTTTTTCAAACCCAGAGGGTTTGAATATCAATAGCAATGAGCATGTTTAGAAATTCGACTCCAGCTGGAGTCGAATATTTTCTATTCATAAAGAGTTTCTATAAACATATGATGCCGTTGGCATCATATAAAACTAGCCTAATACCTAATTCAACAATGCAATAAGGTTAACCACCCAACGTAAAGAACTTATACCAAGGTTACTCTAAAAATAATGTCCACTTCATTTTTATTAACCTTATTTTGTTGTAATCAACCTTAGTAGCAGAAATTAATTTGACTTATTCAACCTTATTACCTTATTTAAAACAATCAGAATACTAAGTTTCCCAACGAATTCTCGTATTTTTACGCTTTATTTTTACCATGTACTTTAACTACGACGAACCACTTTTTAGGCCACCTGCAGAGGCCTACTCGGCTATTATCCAAGCAACCCTAGGTTGCTCGTGGAACAGATGCGCCTTTTGCGAGATGTACACCTCAAAGAAGTTTAAAGTTCGCTCTATTGATGAGCTTAAACCCGAAATTGAAACGCTTTCGAGGATATATTCTGGTACAAAAAAGGTTTTCCTTGCCGATGGAAATGCTTTTGTACTATCGGCAAATAAGTTAATTCCTATACTAGAGGAGATAAATAAGCAATTTGGACGAATTCAACGGATATCATCGTATGCAATGCCTAGGGATATAATTAGCAAGAGCGATGAAGAGTTGAAGAATCTCCGAGAGCTTGGGCTAAAACTTCTTTACATCGGTATTGAAACAGGCGACGATGAGCTTTTAAAGCTGATTGATAAGGGCGAAACGGCCAATTCCACTGTTGAAGGTATTCTTAAGGCGCAAAATGCTGGAATAGAAACATCAATTATGATTATTAATGGTCTAGGAGGTAAGTTATATAGCAAGCAACACGCCGAAAATTCTGCTAAAATTATCAATCAAATCAATCCAAAGTTTCTTTCAACTTTGACTTTAAGTATGCCTTACGGAGAGAGTCATTTCAGGAGGAGATTTCAGGGAGAATACATGCCGTTAACAATTGTTGAACTATTTGAGGAATTGCGAACATTCATCGGTCTAACAGAACTGGATAATGTAATTTACCGTAGCAATCACGTATCGAATAACTTGATTCTTAGCGGAACCTTGTCGAAGGATAAAGAAACTCTTTTGACACAGATTGATAGGGCTATTGAAACAACACCACGGGGTGTTTATCCAACATCTCCAGGGATTTTATAAAGAAAAGAAGTGTTGGAGCAATGGAGTAATGAGAAAATGAAACGTCACTCTACTCCAAAACTCCATCAATCCATTACTCCTTATGTAAAATTTGAAACAAACAATAGAAAAATTAACCCATGAAAATTGGACTTCTCGTTTGCGATCATATTCAGGAAGGTTTTGCAAGATATCCGGAACTATTTGGGAATTTACTTCCCAACCACGAACTAGTGAATTACTTTGTATGTGATGGTGTTTTTCCAGAATCAGCCTCAAAGCACGATGCTTGGATTATTACAGGCTCAAAGCACTCGGTTTACGATGATATAGATTGGATTCATAGTCTCAAAAGTTTTGTTTGCGATATAGCAAATGCGAATAGAATTTGTGTTGGGGTATGTTTTGGACATCAAATGCTTGGCGAGGCAATGGGCGGAAAGGTACTCAAATCGCCAATGGGATGGTGTGTTGGCGTACATCAGTTCGACATTGTTGAGAGTAAGGATTGGATGATTCCTGAATGTTCTAAAGTAAATCTGTTAATGTCGTGTCAGGACCAAATACAGGTTCTTCCGCCAAATAGCAAGGTTATTGTCAGTGCTCCCAAATGTCCAGTTGGGATAATTCAAATTGGCGATAAAATGTTAGGAATTCAGGGGCATCCTGAGTTTTCAGCAGAGTATCTAAAATTCCTAATGGTGAGCAGAATAAATAGAATTGATGAAAGTATCATTAATGAGGGTCTAGAAAGCCTAAAACTACCCAAGCATAGCTATATTGTTGGAGAGTGGATAAATGAATTCTTAATGCAGCACTAGGAGTATATGAATTATTCTATAGTTTAATTAACTCACCTTTACCATTTCTAGTCAAATTAATGGTTGGATTACCTGTGTAGAAAACATTGCCCGTTGATTCAATTCTGACATCCAAGAAATTTTTTACACTAATAGATAAGTCCAAAATACTCTCCTGTGAGATTTGACAGGTATCGGTCTGGAATTCGGTGCAGCTAAACTTTGCTGAACCCCGACAATAGAAAACTGATTTAATGGCGCTTCCTTTAATTGAATATGAACCAAAACTATCGCCCGATGAATCAACTCTAAGAAAATCAGTGCTAACATCTAAGTTGCAATCGATAAAATTACCCCAATCAATCAAGCGAAACTGCGTTGAATTAAAGGTTCCAAGTGTTTGAATTTTTGAAGGCTTGTAAACATCTATTGAAGAAATGTTGGGGATATGAATTTCGAGTTTAATTTTTTCGTATCCATTAATCCATTGATAGTTAACGCCATGGTTTAACATCAGAGTTTTTTCTTTGATACTGATTACTACCTTGGGTTGGAAATTTTCGCCACAGGTAATATCTACAAATGAACTATTGTCCTGAACTAAAGTAATATCAAACGTATTGTTAACTTTAATATGATCGATACTAGTGTTGATATTAAATCTTCGTGATTCAATATTTCCACCCCTAAAATTATCAAGCAAATCGCAGCCCGTAAGGATTATCAATAAGTTGAGAATTATAATAAGCTTAGTGCTCATATCGCATCTAATTTTTAATAAAACCATACCGTATGCCAAGTTCAACAAAATCAGCTTTCGCAAGCCAATGTGCCTTTATTGACATTGATGCATAAAGGTTTTGCATTAATTGGTAACGTAAACCTACTTTATTTGTCAGTAAGCCATATGGCTTAAAACTACTCTTTAAGTAAACACCTGGTTGGAATGCAAATACGACCCTACCCATCATAAGAGCATATGTAGGATTTATTGCTATGCAGAGATTATCAATTTTCTTATAGGTACTATCGTCTTCCAGTTTAAACTCATTATTGATTGATGTATCCCAATAACCAGTTATCTCGGCTCCAACCAAAACTGTTGAACTTTGTTGGTAAAGGTATTCCCCCGATAATCCAAGAATTGAGTAAAGTTTATTGTCGAAACGGGAGATTGATTTGAAGCCGGAAATTAGTCCGACATTAAGTTGATGTTTCATCAAACTCTGTTCTTTGGCAAATTGAGTATTTGCCATAAACCGTTCGTCGGAAAAGCTGTACTGACATCCTACACCAGCCGTTAAAATGTTAAATCCCTTATTGGGCTCTTTAACACTCCCATTTGATGTGTGGGTAAAACCAAGATTAAATCGAATGTTTAGGTTAGAGGATATCCTATAGTAAGTTATTAAATCGTACTGAATAAAGACATTTATGGGAGTTGCAATTACCATATTGTACGGATTGCTATACATATCGTATTGCTTACTAATATGACTCAACCCAAAAGCAACCCTGTTTCCAATATTTAAACGATTTTGAATTGGCAAAAACCTTCTATCAACAAAAAGATAAAGCGCGTTCATTTTTCCGTAAATCCGATTGTTCCCCAACCCTGAATTATAGTAACCAATACCAATTTGAGGATAGTTATAACTTACATGCCAATCCTTTGTTCCAAGGGTGGATAATCCAACGTTGACTTGTATACTTGTTATGTTTTTTTCTAAAAAATTGGCCATATAATCGTGGTGCGGAGCAACAAATCCATAACGAGGTTCAACTGAGAGGTTGAGTCTTTTATAAAATGAATTTTCCTGAGATGTAGATTTCCCAAATAAAAAAACGATGTAAAAAATTGACAGAACGTACTTATTCATTTCTATTTTTTCTGATCATCTATAGCTTATACCTAGCAACCAATTCTAGAACTTGGTTATACTGCCCACGGTTTAACCGATAGGTTATATCTCCTGTATGTGCTCGAATTGGGAGAATTGAGTATGTAAAAAAAGCACCGAAAGCCCATTTCTCGCTATAGTTATATTCAACTCCTGCGATTCCTGCAAACTCAAATTTATTGAATGAATCGATATCTTCGTCAGGAAAAGAACCAAGTTCTGTCATTTCCTGCGCTTTACCCAAATATCCAATGCTAACACCACCCAAAGCCTGAAATCCATTCACAAATCTATATCCAACAAAAACAGGAATTTCAAAATAGTGCAAACGCATCCTATAATATGTGG
>WBUV01000529.1 GCA_008933525.1 Bacteroidales bacterium
TATTAACACACTCACAAAACTCTAATTTTCAAATTTCCAAATTAACTCATTAACTTATTCTCTCATTGTCTTATTCCCTAATTATCACATTGTCTTATGTCCAAAAACAACTTTTCTCATCTTGTTATTCTCCCTAAATTGCCATACGTTTGCAATCGATTTAGAAAAAGTAAAAAATAAAATCACAATATTATGATAACTAAGCAGCTTCTAGACCCAAAGAGTATTGTAGTGGTTGGTGGTTCCGACGATGTCCAAAAACCCGGCGGTAAAGTATTGAAAAACCTTATCGACAATAATTTCAAAGGCGATTTATACGTAGTTAACCCAAAACTCGATAATGTTCAAGGAATTAAGTCGTTCCGCGATGTTGCAGAATTGCCTCAGGTTGATTTAGCCATTCTGGCTATTGCTGCTAAGTTTTGCCCACAAACAGTGGAGGTTCTTGCAAAGCAAAAATCCACCAAAGCATTCATCATCCTTTCGGCTGGGTTTCACGAGGAAAGCGAGGAAGGTGCTAAGTTAGAGCAACAAATTGTTGATACAATAAACCAAACAGGCGGATGCCTTATTGGCCCAAACTGTATTGGTATGATGAACACCAACTATGCTGGCGTATTCACCACCCCTGTTCCAAAGTTCGACCCAAAAGGCGTTGATTTTGTATCGGGTTCTGGCGCTACTGCTGTGTTCATTATGGAATCGGGAATGCCTAAAGGTTTAACCTTTAATAGCGTTTACTCGGTTGGAAATAGCGCACAAATGGGCGTTGAGGAAATATTGGAGTACCTAGATGAATCGTTCGACCCAAAAACTA
Source organism: Bacteroidales bacterium (assembly GCA_008933525.1). GTDB lineage: Bacteria > Bacteroidota > Bacteroidia > Bacteroidales > Tenuifilaceae > SB25. Next base: position 818 of record WBUV01000529.1, read on the forward strand.
GCTCAAGAGTAAAATTACTATATGTTGAAAGCGTGAATCAACCCCAAAAACTGTTGAAGCACGCATCATCATTAATTCGCAAAGGATGTAAAATTGCAGCTGTAAAAGCAGGTAGTTCATCGGCAGGTAGTCGTGCTGCATCGAGCCATACTGGCGCTTTGGCAAGTAGCGATGTTGCTGTTGATGCACTTTTCCGCAAAGCAGGTATTGTTCGTTGCTCCGGAAGAGATGAACTAACCACTGTAGCATCAATTTTTATGCATCCAGAACTACAGGGAAAAAACATAGCTGTTATTACACACGCCGGTGGTCCTGCTGTTATGCTAACCGACTCGCTATCCAATAACGGATTGGAAGTTCCTGCAATTGATGGCCCAAAAGCGAAAGAATTGCTTACAAAGCTATTCCCCGGTTCATCGGTTGCAAACCCAATCGATTTCTTGGCAACAGGTACTGCCGAGCAACTTGGATTTATTATTGATGCCTGCGAAAAGGATTTCGACCATATCGATGCAATGGCTGTAATATTTGGTAGTCCAGGATTATTCCCTGTTTACGATGTTTACGATTTGCTCGACCAAAAGATGAGGGAATGCCGCAAACCAATATTCCCAATTCTACCTTCAATTATCAACGTGAAGGATGAAATTGACCACTTTATAGCAAAAGGTCGAATTAACTTCCCCGATGAGGTTACATTCGGAAATGCTCTATCAAAAATATACTACACCCAAAAACCAGCACCCGAAAAGCCAGTTTTACCCAAAGTTGACGAGGCTAAAATTCGCAAGGTGATTGATAATGCAGAAAACGGCTACCTACAACCTGAGCAAGTTCAGGATTTGCTTGATGCAGCAGGTATTCACCGTGCTGGCGAAGCCATTGTAACTACTCAAACCGATGCTATAGAATCGGCAAAAAAACTTGGATTCCCAGTAGTTATGAAGGTTGTTGGTCCAGTTCACAAATCCGATGTGGGCGGAGCTTCGCTAAATGTGAAAGACGAAAAAACAGTAGCCAGCGAGTTCGACAGAATGATTAAGATTAAGGA
>WBUV01000082.1 GCA_008933525.1 Bacteroidales bacterium
CTCCGAAGTTGGATCTTCGTTGAATAACTTTACAGGAGAGATATCAACTGGTGTTCGATTCAAACAAAAAAGCGATGACTACGATATCATTATTCGTGAGAAAGAGGAGACCGAAAAACCAAAGGAGAGAAATATCGATGATCTTCGATCGCTCCAGGTGCGCGACGCTAAAGGAGGTAATCATGATTTACAGTACATCTCAAGAATTGAGTATGCTTCGGGTTTATCGCAATTAAACCGTGTAAACCAGGAAAAGCAGATAATTCTGACATTTGCATACCCCCCAAGACTAACCCAAACTAAAGAGGCGCTTGAGTTTTACAGGACTGAGGTTGATTTGATTGTTGCGGGGTACAATTTTCCATCAGGCGTTGTTGCTGAAGTAAAACACGATAAAATGGATCTAAAGGAGTTTGGCTTTTTGATAGGAACTGCTTTGCTTCTAATCTTTATGATCCTTGCATCGGTGTTCGAGTCCCTTTCAACTCCTTTTGTTTTGATGTTCACCATTCCATTAGCAGCAATTGGTTCAATGTTAGGATTAATTCTTTCCGGAAATAGTATGTTCAATGCAAATACCCTTACCGGCTTCCTAATTCTAATTGGAGTAGTTGTAAATAATGGCATTATTCTAATAGATTATACTAAAATACTTCAGAAAAGAGGTTACCGAAGAAGCAGAGCTATAATGATTGCAGGTATTTCGCGCGTTCGACCTATTCTTATCACCTCAATAACCACAATAATTGCATTGCTCCCTTTGGCACTTGGTAAGAAGGAGTATGTTGGTGTAATTGGCGCTCCTTTTGCAATTACAGTAATGGGCGGTTTAACTTTTAGCACCCTTTTAACCTTAGTTTTTATTCCAACATGCTACTCTGGGTTGGAGAACGGACTAAACTGGATAAGAAGTCAGAAAGTATTGACAAAAATCCTTATGTTTTCATCGTGGGGTATTGGGTTTATAGCAATTTACTTCAAAGTCGATAGCATTGTTTGGCGAATGCTTTATATGACGGTACTAACAATCACCATACCAGCAATAACATACTTTATCCTGTCCAGTACCCGAAGAGCTCAAACAAAGTTAATCCCCGAAGGAGAATCGATAATTATTAAAATTAGAAATCTTGTTAAGGTGTATGAGCGCGAAGGTAAGTTCTCGAGGGAATGGAACTCAGGACTAAGGATTACTAGTAGATATGCGGTTCAGCCAACCTATAACACGTGGAAAGATTTTATTTACTTCAGTTGGCTTTTACCATTGCTTGGTTTCCTGATTTACCTTACCTATTTCCGTCTCGATAGTGGCTGGTGGACATTTGTCTTCATTCACATAACAGGCTTTGCGCTTCTTTACACGCTAAAGCCATTCATGTATAAACTTGAGAATCTATCACCAAAAAGGAAATGGAAGCAAAAATTCTACGCAAAGCTACCTCTAATTCTACTTTGGGCATTTCCAATTATCAACTTAACAATACTAGCGTTAAGATGGAAAGGTATTGCATATATAGTTATTATTGGTGTACTCTGGTTTTTAGCGCTAGTTATTTACCTTACTGCTCAAAAATTGTATGATCAAAATATTAATGTAGACAGAATTGAAGGCCGATTTAGCGGACTCCGAAGGGCATACTACAGGTTGATTAAGCAGATTCCTTTACTTGGTAAAAGACGTCAGCCATTCAAGGCTTTGTCAAGCGTTTCGCTTGAAATTGGAACCGGCATGTTTGGGCTACTTGGTCCTAATGGCGCGGGTAAAACAACGCTAATGCGTATTATCTGTGGCGTTCTCGATCAAAGTTACGGTAAAATATTTATTAATGATATCGATACGCTCTCAAAGCGTGAAGAGTTGCAGGGCTTGATTGGCTACTTGCCCCAGGAGTTTGGAACTTACGAGAATATGAGTGCTTGGAACTACCTCGATTACCAGGCAATACTTAAGGGGTTAACCGATCCAAAAGTTAGATACGAACGACTAAACTACGTTTTGAATGCGGTTCATATGTATGAGAAGCGCGACCAGAAAATTGGTTCATACTCTGGTGGAATGAAGCAACGTATTGGTATTGCCCAGATTCTACTTCATCTTCCGAGAATTCTGGTAGTTGATGAGCCCACTGCTGGGCTCGATCCTCGGGAGCGAATTCGCTTTAGGAATTTGCTTGTTGAGCTTAGTCGCGATCGGGTTGTGATTTTCTCAACGCATGTGATTGAGGATATCTCATCGTCGTGCAACCAGGTTGCTGTAATTAATAAAGGCCAGCTAAAGTTTATGGGAACACCTCAGAAGATGACAACCCTAGCCGAAAACTTTGTTTGGCAATTCCAGCTACCAGCCGAGGAGTTTGAGCAGTTTAGCCAGAAGCAGTTAATTGTTCACCATCGTGCCGATGGGGATAAAATCCGTATCCGATGTATTTCGGCAGAAAAACCAGCACCTGATGCTATAAATGTTAAACCTATGCTCGAGGATGCATACCTGTGTTTACTAAAAAATATTGTTGAAAATTAAATACTTAAAATGAACCAGTCCTTGAAGTGGCAAGATTTCTACTATAGACACTTCAACCTCAAGACATTCTAAGTACTAAAATAAAGAATATGGCTCAAAAACTTATATTACTTTGGAAGATGACCCGATATAACATCCAGATCATTTTTTCTGGGAAATTTGTGTGGTTTCTTCTGGCCTCAATAGTTTTCTACCTGTTTTTTAGCGTAATGCTGGTGTTTGAAAATAGTAGTATTCAATACGATGACATTTACAGCGCTTTAGTATTTCCAGGAATCCTACTAATGTTTTACCCAACAGTATTTGGTATTCAGCACGACATCGATTCAAGAACTATTGAACTAATCTTCGGAATTCCCGATTATCGGTTTAAGATTTGGTTTTTTAGGTTGATAATTGTATTCATTTTTGTTTTTGTAATGCTAATTATATTTGGCTGGATTGCATGGATTCTGATTGAACCGATTCCCGTTATTCAATTCGCATTTCACCTTATGTTTCCGCTTATATTCCTAGGAAGTTTGGCTTTTTGGATTTCAACAATTATTAAAAACGGGAACGCTACTGCCGTTGTAATGGTTATTCTTGGAATTATACTTTCTATTCTAGCCGAAGAGTTATCCTCGTCGTACTGGAATGTGATGTTAAATCCATTCAATATACCACGCGATTTTAACCCCGAAATTTGGTTTAAAATTGTTTTTAAGAACAGGTTATTCTTAACCGCTGGCAGTATTGTTTTTATCCTAGCCGCAATCCTTAAATTGCAGAAAAGAGAGAGGTTTATTTAGCGTAGGTGCAAGGTCAATATTTTAGGCATTGCTCTGCAAAAACAATGAGCTTTTAACTTGCAGAAGAAGGATGATAGTTAATGGATGAAAAGTGCAAGTTGTATGGATGGCCTGTTAAGTGTTATTTGAATTATAAAGTATTTTGTCCATTAAGCCTTTTTTTTCGCAAAGAGTCATCATAAATTAATTAATGAAAAATCCCCTCTTTCATGTAACTAAAGAGAGGGGATTAGTTTAGTGTGATATATGTTTATATTTTCTTCCACTCCTTCTTTCCAAGAGTGGGATAGTTTAAAAAATAGATTCTTAGATTTTAACAATTTGTTTAGTTAATACTCTACTGTTATAAATAATACGTAAAATATAAACTCCATTAATTTGATTATCCATAGGTAAATCAAAAGAACCTGTTTCGACTCTTTTTTGAATTAAAACTCGTCCGTTTAAATCGATAAGCTCAACGGAGCAATCTTTTTCAGTTTCTATAGTTAAAATATTACTTACAGGATTTGGGTAAATACTTATGTTAATTATTTCTGAAGTTTCTACCCCAGAGTTTATGTCCCAATGAGCATATAGTTTAATATCATTAGTTTCCTGCATGGTGAAGTTTGAACTATTGGCGTATTCAACAGTACCGGTTTCACTGGTTGCCCAACCACCAAAGGTGTATCCTGCTTTTGTGAAAATGTTGTTATTTAGTGTAACAGTAGCATTGTAGGCGATTGATTGATTTGGCATAGTGCCTTCGCCTCCATTTGAAATAAATATTATTTCATAGTAATATACTGTCCATTGAGCATAAAGGGTGTCATTATGGGGTGTTAGCATGGAGTAGCCTGCACCATCAGTATAATCAATTGTTCCATTTGTGCTTGTCGCCCATCCTGCAAAAGAGTAACCTGTTTTTGTGAATGTATTGGTGATTAATGCTGAGGTGGAGTTGTATGCAATAGGTTGATTACTCATAGAACCCTCCCCACCATTGGCGATAAATACTACATCGTAGTTATTTGGAGACCATTGTGCATAAAGTGTATCGTTTGCTGTTGTAAGCATTGAATAATCTGCTCCATCGGTATATTCAACAGTTCCATTTGCGATAATGGACCAGCCTGTAAACGAGGAGCCTGTTTTAGTATATGAATTATTCTTTAATGATGCTGTTGAGTTGAAAGGAATAGTTTGATTAAGCATAGAACCCTCTCCACCATTGGCAATAAATACCACATCATAGGGGTTTGGATTCCATTGCGCATAAAGTGTATCGTTGGCAAGGGTATACATGGTGTAATTAGAACCATCGGCATACTCAGCAAAGCCATTAACCTCTACTGCCCATCCCTTAAAAGTATATCCATTTCTGGTAAAAGTATTGGTGAATAACAGGTCCGATCTGCCGTATAGTATTGTTTGGTTTGGCATAACTCCCTCGCCACCATTTGCTATGAATACAACATCATAGGAATTTAATGTCCATTGGGCATATAGGGTATCGTTTTCGGTTGTCTGCATAGTGTAATTATCACCATCTTCGTATTCGACATAACTCATAAGCTTGGTGGACCAACCCTTAAATGTGTAAGCATGTCTTGTAAATTCATTGTTTTTTAACGCTACCGTTGAATTGTAGGCTATGGATTGGTTTGTCATTGTTCCTTCGCCATTGTTTGGAATGAATACAATATCATAGTAGTTGGCAGTCCACTGAGCGTAAAGGGTGTCGTTGCTGGCTTCCTGCATTGTGTAGTCGGCTCCATCAGTGTATGCTATTTCACCATTTGCGCTGTTTGCCCAACCTGCAAATGAGTAACCTGTCTTTAAGAAATAGCAATTATTTAGAGCTGCTATTGAACTGTAAACAATGGTTTGATTTACCATATCGCCCTCGCCACTATTTGCTATAAATACAACATCGTAACTGTTTATAGCCCACTTTGCATAAAGGGTGTCGTTAGTTGCGGTTAGCATGGAGTAATCGGCACCATCGTTGTATTCAACCGAACCATCAGTACTTCTGGACCACCCAAGGAATGTATAGCCAGTTCTTGTAAATGTATTGCTATTTAAAGCAACTGTTGAGTTAAAGGCTATGGTTTGGTTTTGCATATTGCCATTGCCTCCGTTGGCATCAAAAACAACATCGTAGTAATCGCCTTGCCATTGAGCAAATAATTCAATATTACTTGTTAATAAAGAGTTTGTGGTAATATTTATGCCTTGGCCATTTTCTAAAGTATTCCATCCAACTATATGATAATTTTCTTTTGTAGGATTACCAACAAGTTTCGGATTTTCGGTGTTACTAACAATTTCTTTTGTGTACGTTCCATCAATACCGCCATTTGCATTATAGGTTATTTCAAAAAGAGTGAATTTAATCATATCACCGTAGTATGTATTACCATTAATGTCCCTAACATATGATTGCGCAAAATATTCTTTTCCAGGGATCGCTAGATTGGTCATGTCAACAGAAAAATTAATATTAACATCACTGTTTTTTTCTTCGGTCCAAATGAAAGGATCTTCATTAGTTGTAAATCTTACTCCTGTTTCAGAAATAGTTATGTCAGGATTGCTAAAAAAAGAACCTTCGATAATATTATTACGAATAGCACGATTTGATACCGATACTTTTTCCCATTTCAAGAATGGTCTAATACCTGTGGCATAAGACCAAGCAGTATCACCCCAGATTGCAAAATTATTAGGATCATAAAACCAATCTGTACTTTTACCTCGTTGAAAATAAGAGTTGTAGTCAAACGGAACACCTGTAGTTTCAAAATCATAAAAACAATTTGGAGTTCCACCAGAAACAACTCCGGAAACATTTGTATTACCAGTTACAAAACCCGAGGCATAACAGTTTGTTGCATTTGTGCTATACCCAAATGCTCCTCCTACATTATTGTCTCCAATTACAGCCCCTTTTGAATAACAGTTTTTTGAACATTGTATTTGTAAATGTCCACTAACACCTCCAACTGAACTTGTTCCTTTAACAATACCATTAAAAAAACTTGTTAGTAAATATTTATTATTCATGCTACCTACAAGGCCTCCTACATCTTTTACACCATAGATGGTTGCAATTGCATAGCAGTTTTCAATGATATTTCCAAAGTGTTCTCCTGCTATTCCGCCTACATATTCACTTCCATATACCATTCCCTCGAAATTACAGTTGGATATGTTGGAAGAAGTCCCCATGGTTGTTCCAATAATTCCTCCAACAGCATTGCCTCCATGTACTATGCCGTTAATTGAACAATTAGTGACAACTCCTTTATTACATCCAACTAGAATTGCAGTAGCATGTTGACCCGTTACTGAACTGTTTTTTATTCTAATATTCTTTAATGTTCCAGATGACGCTCTAAAAAAACCAGTCTGATAATCTGTTGTTTTATTAATATATAGATTTGAGATTGTTTTCAGATTACCATTAAAAGTGCCTTTGAATAGTTGGGATGAATATGACACGTCTCCTATTGGTGAAAACCCTAGTTGATCCTCCGCATCCCAAGTGGCCGATCCATCGTTATCCCAATCTACAGATTCTTTTGAGCCAAAGTCAATATCAGCCATCAAAACAAAGTATTTGCCCCAATCGGTAGAGGTTTTGGATAGGTATATTAAATCGCCCGCTGTATAAATATTTATTGATTTTGCCTCGGTTGATCCATCGTTTTCAGCAGGATTGTTACTATAGCCGGTGTAACTTTGTGCAATAGAAACGTGATTGAAACAGAAAATAAATATAATTATGAGTAATTTTTTTGCATTAAAACATAAGAACTGTTTAGTGCTATTCAACTTAAATACTTTGAGGAGAGAATGTTGTTTCATTTTGTTCTGCTTTACTTTATCGATCTATACTTGTTTATAATATTTTGGATGTTTTTCAAAAATACATATTTAAGTTTAATTACAAATTTTCAGTTAAGAGGTATGTAAAAAGAATCGGTTGAAGTTTCCGACCCAACTTTTTATTAAATTTCAACATTACATTTATTTTTTTTCCAGAACTGCAATAAATGAAAAAATCATCGTCAGTATAAGTATGAAGAGCGAAAATCAGAATACGGGTTTAGGTCAGTTTATCGCCACAGAGTACAAAAATCTGGTGAAATACGTTAGAAAGTACCTTAATGAGAAGTACTACAACGTTACTGCCGAGGATATTGTGCAGGATGTTGCGCTGAACTTATTTACCAAACTCGATTTTGATGCAAATATTGAAAACGTGGCTGGTTACGTTTACCGCTCGGTTAAGAATAGGGTAGTGGATGTACAGCGTAAGCCTAAGAACGAGATTTTGCTAGAGCAATTCAACGATGATGAGGATAACAATGGCGATGATTTTATAGCAAAACTACTTGCCAAGGCGCAAGAGTCAGAGACTACGTTGGTTGATAGCGAATTGTTCCATAAGAAGTTGCAAAAAGCATTCGAGGAGTTACCCGCAAAGCAGAGGGCTGTGATTATTGCTACTGAGTTTGAGGGTTGCTCGTTCGAGGAGCTATCCGATGAGTGGGATGTTCCGGTGGGAACATTGCTATCGTGGAAGCATCGGGGTATTAAGAAACTAAAGGAGTATATCAAGCTTGATGATTTTTATATAGTTAACGAAGAAAACAACTAAACAATTCTAATAAAATGGAAAGAACAGAAAGTAAAAACAGGAATCGCTGGATTTGGGGACTCCGAATGGTAGGCTGGGTTATTGTAGGCGTAATTACCGCGGCAGCGTTAGCATTTGTATTCGGATACTTTGTAATGCTGCTATGGAACTGGTTAATGCCTGAGCTGTTTGGTTTAACCACCATCTCATTCTGGCAGGCGTTTGGAATAACGTTACTTGCACGCCTAATTTTTGGAGGTTTCAAGCACAACGGACATTCTAACAAATCAAAGTGCAAGGACAAAAAGTTCAAGCATTGGGGCAAAAGTCACTGGAACGATTGCTGTTCCACAAAGGATTGGCGTCATTTCGACGAGTATTGGAAAGAAGAGGGCGAAAAATCGTTCAAGGAGTATATCGAGAAAAAGAAGAACGATTAATGTTTGTTTGGGTAAGAAAAGAGCCGAGAAATCGGCTCTTTTTGATATTTATTTGATTTGAAACCAAAACTTTTGGTAAATATTATCTCTATCAGCGGTCGGGGAGTGGACTATCAATATAAATCATTTCTACTTCACAATCACAATGGGAAAATCCTGTCCAAAGCCATAGCCAGTTGGAAATTGTGGTTGCCCCTTATATTTTTTTGATAATTCGGGAACAAGATCCTCAACGCACCCTTTAAGAAGATTTACAGTTACCTTTCCATCCTTCGATTTACAGGAACCTCTTAGTGCTTCAATTACTGAGTAGGTAAATACGCCATGCCCCAACTCTTTAACTTCTGTGGCAAATTGCTCGCTTCCACTTGCCGCTATAAAGTAGGTTCCGGTGCTCCTAGCTAATTGAGCAATCGCTTTTTCCTCGGCAGCGCCTCTCATTGCAAGCGTTTGCATGGCACCTCCACTCTGACAGGCATCAATCACAAACAGTTGCTTTTGCGCTTTGATATTCTTGGAGAACTCGCCAATCTCGTTGGCCGAAATGCCCAATCTCTTCAACATATCATCAGCCTCATACATCTTGGTTACATCGTAAGGAACTAAAAAGAACATTGACTTTTCATCTTCTGAGCCGGTACTCATCACACCGTGTCCTGCATAATAGAACACAAATACGTCTTCCGGTTTTGACTGGGATTTGATTTTATCAATCGCAGATAATATTACTTCCTTTGTTGCATTGACATCTGAAATAGAGGTAACATTTACATTTCCAAAAATTGGAGTGGCACCTGTTTTTAGCGATTGAACGAAGGCTTCTGCATCATTCTTGGCAAAGTTCAGACTATACTTTGGATTTAGGTAGGAGTTAATTCCAATGGCCAAGATGTACATATTAGGTTTGACCTGCTGTGGGGCCTTATAGGTTAACACGATTTCATCGGGAATGCTCTCGGTGCGCTGACTATTGAAAGCTGTTACCTTGATATGGTTTTCACCGGGAATCAAAGAGATGGTAAACTCCTTGTTCATGCCTGTTACTTTAAATCCACGTGGGGTACCTTCAAGCATCTTGCCATTATGGTATAATCGTATCTCATCCACACCTCCTCCCTGATCAGTAACCATTACTGTAACGGTAACTGATTCGTTTGTGAGGGTTACTCTATTTTCTGGGGTAATGATTTGAACTTTTGGGGGTAGAGATAAATTAGAAATGGATACTTCCGAATTTATTGTTCGCTCTCCGCTAAGAACCTGAGCCAGAATATTCGGGGAGTAGTATTGTTCATAAAAACTTTCCAGCGGAATGATATTCATACCACGAACAAAGTGTAGTCGGCTAACGCCCTCTTGATTGCCATCAAAATAGCCATTCGGAGTTGATACTACCCATGATTTACCCCATATACTATAAATTGTACCTATTTTATTCAGAGACTTAGCATCCCATATAGATATCTGTCCCGATTCTGTAACAGTGTAAATCCGATCACTGCTGGTTGAGAAGAAAACACCTTTTGAATTATGCTCTCCGGGTAGCGTTGCTTTGAGG
>WBUV01000083.1 GCA_008933525.1 Bacteroidales bacterium
GTACTGTAAAACGCGAAGCTAAAACTGGTTCAGTTTCTTCTGTTAAAGGTGAGGCAATTTCTGATGCTCCAGTTTCATCAGTTGACAAAATGTTATCTGGTAAAATGGCTGGTGTTCAAGTAACTGCTTCTTCTGGACAGCCAGGTGCCGACTCTCAAATCCGTATTCGTGGTACATCTTCTATCAATGCTGGTAGTGAGCCACTTTGGGTTGTTGACGGTATTCCAGTTATGCGTGGAAACCAATCGTATTTTACCAATACTGGTAACGCAATGTCTGCAATTAACCCTAATGACATTGAGTCTATCACAGTTTTGAAGGATGCTGCTGCTGCTTCGGTTTACGGTTCGAGAGCTGCTAACGGTGTTATTCTTGTTACTACAAAGAGCGGTAAAGAAGGAAAAGCTAAATTCCAAGCACGTTCTAAATTTGGTGTTTCTCAACTAGCTAACGATAACAACTTTGGTGTTATGAATGGTGAGGAATTGCTAGGTTTCCAAAGACAAGCTCTTATCAACGCTAACAGAGACCCAGATTTAACCCGTCCATTAACTCTACTTGATGGTGGTACTACCGATTGGATGGATCATTTTACTCGCATGGGTAACATGAGAGAGTTTGAAATTAACGCTGCTGGTGGAACTGATAAGAGTAAGTTCTATACTTCTCTATCTTACCACAAGAATGAAGGTGTTTTCTACGGTATCGACTACAACAAATTTTCTGCTCGTGTTAATGCCGATTATAAGTTAACCAAGAAGTTAGAAACAGGAGCTCGCGTTAACTTAGCTTATACTGAGTCGAACGACGTTGCCATGCAGTCTCTTTACTATGTTAACCCAGCTTTTGCAGGTATGACCATTTTACCTTGGACAAAACCTTACAATGCTGATGGTACACATAATATCAACATTCCTGAAAACTCTAATACAAACCCAAGGTTTGCTGCAGAGTACGATGATCAGTGGGAAAAACAATACCGTTTACAAAGTACATATTTCTTAGCTTACAAGCCAATTGAGAAATTAGAGATCAAAACTAACAACTCTATTGAAGGTACTTTTGGTGAAGGTCGTAGATACTGGGCTCCTGATTATGGTGGAACAACTGGTACTCTTCAAGCTTCTACTTCACAGTACATGCAGATGACTACTTCTAATACAATTACCTATAACGATGTTTTTGCTGAAAATCATTATGTAAGAGTATTGGCTGGTCAAGAGGCTATGAGAAGAACTTTTCACTCGTACTATATTTATTCTCCAGACGTTGATGTTAATATTCCTTATCCAAACACTTCTACTGCTGCTGGCGATGAAGGTTCTTACAACTACAATGCACGTACGTTGATGTCTTTCTTCGGTATTTTAGACTATAACTTTGCTTCTAAGTACTTCTTACAAGCATCTGTTCGTTCGGATGGTAGTTCATTGTTTGGTTCTGACAATCAATGGGGTCTTTTCTGGTCAGTTGGTGGATCATGGAATATTCACAAGGAGAAATTCTTAGAGAATGTATCTTTCCTTGATATTCTTAAATTCCGCGCTAGTTTCGGTTTAAACGGTAACGATAACATTAACCCTTACCAAGCTTATGGCGTTTATGCAACTTCAGCTTATAACGGTGTAACCGGTATGTTGCCTAACACTCCATCGAACAGTAAACTTTCTTGGGAAATTAACCAAACCTGGAATACTGGTATTGACTTTGGTTTCTTCAAAGGTAAATTAAATGGTAGTATCGATGTTTATAGCAGAAAAACTAAAGATATGCTATTAAGCAAGCAAGTACCTCAAACTTCAGGTTTCTCTTCAAACTTCATGAATATTGGTGAACTTCTTAACGAAGGTGTTGAATTCCAATTAGAAGGCGAAATTCTTAAAACAAACGATCTTAACTGGACTGCAGGTTTCAATATTGCTTATAACAGAACTGAACTTTTAGACCTAGGTGATGTTAAAGAGATGGCTGGACCTGATACTCGTTTGAAATACACTGTTGGAAAGAGTATGTATACTTTCTACCTAAAAGATTACTACGGTGTTAACCCATCGAATGGTGAAGCTTTGTGGAGAACTGCTGATGGTACTTTAACCAATAGTTTCAACAAAGCTAGATTTATCTATGCAGGTAGCCCAGAACCTAAGTTTATTGGTGGTTTCAACACTTCAGTTTCTTGGAAAGGCTTTAGCTTAAGTACATTCCTTGAGTTCAAACAAGGTAACAAGGTACTTATTGTAGAAAACCGTTATATCAATGCTGATGGTAACCAAATGTCAATGAACCAAACTATTAATGCATTAGACTATTGGAAGAAACCTGGCGATACTGGTGTTAATCCTAAGCCAATTGCTGGTCAATCATCAAACTCTTACACATTTGCTAGTACTCGTTGGTTAGAGGATGGTAGCTATACTCGTATTAAGGATATAACTCTATCTTACAATCTTCCACAAAGCATTACAAGCAAAATGAAAATTGGTGGTCTAAAGGTTTACTTTAGTGCATTAAATCTATATACATTCCATAATGTAAATTTCTGGGATCCTGAGCGTGGTGTTACTGGTATGGGAACAGGTATTTATCCTATGACTAAGACTTACATCGGAGGTATTGAACTATCATTTTAACTCTAAAACATTAAAGAAATGAAAAGAACATTTATATTAACGCTATTGATTTCTTTGGCTGTCTTGACTGGTTGCGAAGACTTCCTTGTTGAGAAACCATTACTAGATCAAAGTAGCGATCTAACACTTTCAACTTACGGAGGGTTAAATAACTCTGTTGCAGGTGCTTATTCTCCTTACGCTTCAACAACATGGTACGGTAGTTTCTTTGTACTTGATGCTGAAATGAGAGCTGGTAACGCTACTATTCCTACTAACACTGATTTCACTTCTGGTCGTATGACCGTTGCTTACGATTTATCCTACAACCCTACTGCAACTTCTGGTCTTTGGGGTTTAGCATATTATCAAATTTCTGCGGTTAACAACGTAATTGATAATTTGGATGGTAAAGCAACTGGTACAGTTACACAACAGGATCTTGATAACTTGAAAGCTGAGTGTTTATTCATTCGCGCTCTTGCTCATTTTGACTTGGTTCGTTTGTATGCTACATCTTATGCAAAGAATTCTTCTGCTCCTGGTGTGCCAATAATTCTTCATACCGACAAGACTGCTCAGCAAATGCCAGCACGTAATACTGTTGCCGAAGTTTATACTCAAATTATTGCTGACCTACTTGAGGCAGAATCAATTATTGATCCTACTTATGTAAGAACTGGTGTTACCGATCCTAAAGCTACTGTTACTTTACCTGCTATTCAAGCTTTATTAAGCCGTGTTTATTTATATAGTCAACAATGGCAAAATGCTGCTGATTATGCAACAAAAGTTATCACTAACCCTGCTTTCAGTTTGTGGACTCCTGCTCAACTACCTAACGTATGGGGAAGAGAAATAGCTGGTAACGGTGGTGAGGTTATTTTTGAGGTTTACTCAAAGAAATCTAACGCTTACGATGCTTGGTGGGAAGGCCCATCGCATATGACTAACCCTAAAGGTTATGCTGACTGCGCTGCTCACCCAGATCTAACCAATTCTTACGATGCTGCTGATGTTCGTGGCGATTTATTCAGAACTGATGAGGACAATGTTTCTGGTTCACTTTGGACAACCAAATATATTGGTAAAGGTGATGGTGATGCTGTAAGTACACCTGATGCTAACAATATTGTTGTTCTTCGTTTATCTGAAATGTACCTAAACAGAGCTGAAGCTATTATCAATGGTGCTGTTGTTGCTGGTGCTACTGCTTTAAGTGATTTGAACGCTATCACTGCTCAACGTGGTGCTCCTGCTTACGCTTCTGCTGGTTCTGATGTTGTTTTCAACGAAAGACGTAAAGAGCTTGCTTTTGAGGGTCATTTATGGTTCGACTATGCTCGTACAAATCGTGCATCTGTAAGATCCGACAAACCTCTTGCAGCTGACGACTACAAATGGTTAATGCCTATTCCACAACGTGAATTAGACGTTAATGCAAACCTAGTTCAAAATGATGGTTACTAATATAATAAGATATAAAGCAATGAGAAAAATATTAAGTATACTAGCAATCGCAGTTCTGGTTGTTTTCAATTCTTGCGATAAAAACGAAAAGCCAGAATTCAGTGATAGTAACGCCTTTGTTTCTTTCGATAAGGCCGCACTATCCGTAACTGAAGATGGTGCTACATTAAGCATTCCTGTTACTCTAGCATCTGTAAAAGGTGTTTCTGCTACTGTTTCCTACACAGTAATCAATGGTACTGCAGTTGAGGGAACTAACTTTACTTTGGCCGATGGTTCTGCTACATTAACTTTCGATGCAGCAAATCGTACCCAGAATATTGTTGTTAACATCATTAATAAGCCTGGTGTTTATACTGGCGATTTAAGATTTAAACTTCAACTTTCTGCTGATGGTAAGGTTAAACCAAATGCTGAGAACATTTGCGAGATTACTATTTCAGACAGAGATCACCCACTTGCTGCTATTTTAGGCGAATGGTCTGCAACCGGAACTAGTTACTATAACGGTTCTGAAACTTGGGAAATGGAATTCTCTAAAGACCCTAGTGATGTTTCAATTGTTTGGATTGATAACTTTGTTACTGGCGGATCTAGTTTAAAAGTTTACGGTGTTGTTAACGCTGCTAAAACTGAGATTAAGATTCCTGTTTACCAAAGAATTGCAGAATCTTCAAGTTATGGCTATATAGCACTAAGAGGCTACTATGGTCCTGATGGAGCAACAGCAATTCCTGTTGGTGGATCTATTACTATCAATATTGAGGCTAACAGACTTGTTGTATTGGACGAGATTGGATCATATGTATATCAAAATGCTGATATGACAGGTGGTCTTGGTTGGTTCAATATTTTTGCTGCTGATGTAGTTCTTACAAGACCTACTAAGTAGTAAGTTCAATTAGAATATAAGGAGGGGTATCTCTTAATTTGAGATACCCTTTTTTTAAATTTATAGAAGCCATGAAAAAGATTATAATTTTAACATTAGTAGTATTAGTTACTGCAATTAATTCTTGGGCTCAAGAATGTACTACCATGTGGCCATACATATACAAGGAGTTTCAGGAAGGAACGTTGTATATGGTTGGTGGTAAGCAGTATACTCATCAATTTAATGTTCATGTTAAGGACAGTCGACTTCATTATGTTGAAAAAGGAATAATTAAGGAGACACGAAGCGAGGATATTGTTTTAGTGAAAATTGGAAGCGATATCTACATGAACGTTGACGGTAGAGTTATGAAAGTTATTGGAAGCGACGAAAGAGGGTTTGTTGCAACTCTCATATTGGGCGATTTCGATAAACTCAATAGTTCTGCAGGTGCCTACGGCGGATCATCAAACTCATCTGCTACTACCAAATTATCGTCTGTAGCAATAGGTGGGATTACTATTGTAAATCATATGGAACTTAGAGAGAATAGAGATAATGGCCAAACGTTACCTTTGACTTACAAGTATTACATAGTTACAAAAGGAAAGGTTTATGCTGCAACTAAGAGGGGAATAAACTCTCAATTAACCGAATCTGAAGCAGCTGAATTTAAAGCCTTTTTGAAAAATCATAAGATTAAGTGGAACGATCCTCAAAGCCTTATGACCATTTTGGATTTTTTTAATAAATAATTTTATTCTATGCTCAACAAAAATTTTTTACTGATATTAACATTAGGAATGTTGATCTATTCGTGTGAAGTGGAAGATTATTCACACGAGAAACAAACTTTGAAACAGAATGCTATTAATTATGATAGCCACGTTCAGGGCTACCTTCGTATTAAACTTTCTGAAAGTTTAGCCAAAGAGTTTGAAAAATCGGCAGATGAAAAGGGTATCGTTAAACAGACAGCAGTTAAGTCAGTAAACCAGGCAATAAGCGGTATAAAAATCACTAAAATTTACAGAACGTTTCCATATGCAGGCCGTTTTGAACCAAGAACTCGTAAAGAGGGGTTGCATTTATGGTACGAAGTGTATTTCGAAAAATCAATACATCTTAGTAAGGCTGCAGATGTTCTCTCGCAAATTGAAGGAGTTGTTGATGTTGAGTATAGACCTAAAATTAAATTGATAGGCAATTCAAAAATTACCAAAGCGAATATCGATCAGTATACAACAACTAAATCTGCACCTTTTAACGATCCAAAATTAGCCCAGCAATGGCATTACTATAACGATGGTTCTTTTGGCGGATCTGTTGCTGGATCGGATATCAATGTTTTTCCCGTTTGGAAAGATTACACCTCAGGAAGTTCTAATGTAATTGTAGCAATTGTTGATGGAGGTATAGATTATGAACACGAAGACTTATCGACGAATATCTGGATTAATGAGGCTGAGTTTAATGGAAGCAGAGGCGTGGACGATGATAAAAATGGGTATGTTGATGATATTCGTGGATTTAACTTTGTGGCAAGTTCCGGAAATATTATTGCAGAAGATCATGGAACGCATGTGGCTGGAACAGTAGGCGCTGTTAATAATAATGGCGTTGGTGTTTGTGGCGTTGCGGGTGGCGATTTTGCTAATAATGTTATGGGCGTTCGGCTAATGTCGTGCCAAATATTTGAGGGTGAAAACGGGAGTGGGAGCGGTGCTACCGCAATTAAGTACGGAGCTGACAATGGCGCAGTAATTTCGCAGAATAGCTGGGGGTATGATGGCGGTAATAGTACACCAACTTCCGATAAAGCTGCAATAGACTATTTTAGAAAGTATGCCGGTGTGGATGAGAATGGCGTTCAGGTTGGACCTATGAAAGGAGGCATAGTTGTTTTCGCTGCTGGTAACGATAACTTAGAGGTTGGGTATCCCGCAGAATATGAAGGTGCTCTTGCTGTAGCTTCAATTGCACAGGATTACAAAAGAGCTTATTACTCTAATTATGGAGCATGGGTTGATATTTCAGCTCCAGGTGGCGATTATCAAAAAGGAGGAATGATTCTAAGTACAATTCCTGGCAACCAGTATGGAACTATGCAGGGAACCTCTATGGCTTGTCCTCATGTTTCGGGCGTTGCCGCATTAATTGTGTCTTATTTTGGTGGCCCCGGTTTTACAAACGATATGTTGTGGAATAGAATTGTATCCACATCAAAAAATATTGATGAATATAATAGGGCTCTTACAGGTAAATTAGGTACAGGCTTAATAAATGTGTTTGCATCTGTTGCTAGCTCAAGCACTACCCCTCCAAGCCCCGTATCGGGATTTTCTGTTTCTTCTGCATCAAATAACATCTTTTTGCAGTGGACAGTTCCTTCGGATCCTGACGACCTAAAGCCTTATGGTTTTACAGTTTACTACAGCAAAGGCTCCTTGGAAGGTTTTGATCGTTCAGATATGACAAATGTATCAACAATATCATTCGAAACAGGCTTTCTTAGCCCTGGAGATATTGTAAAAGATACTATTTCGGGGCTCGATTTCGATTCTAATTACAACTTGGTAATTGATGCCTACGATTATTCTCTTAACAGATCTACTTTATCAAGTATCGCTAGTGTTTCAACCCTTTCAAATGGGACTCCAACAATCACAGCGTTGGATGGAACAACTGTTAACATTAAAGCTTACCAAACCGCAATACTAAAATTTGCTTATTCCGATCCCGATAATCATCCTGTAACGATTAGTGTGAGTCCTAACTCTCCTGCAGTTACTTTAAACGATGTAACTGGTGGTGTTCAGGTTAGTATTATTGGAAAAAATGTCCCTGCAGGCAGTTATCAGACAACACTTACGGTTGCTGATTTGTACGGAGCATCTTCCTCAATTCAAATTAATTATACAGTTGCCCAAAATGTTGCTCCTGTTGTTTTGGAAGATTTATCCGACATTGTTGTAGGTGCAGTCGGACGGAAATTAACATTTAATTTAAACGATATTTTCTCTGATGGTGATGGAGAGCCTTTGGCTTATACTATACAATCATCAGTTCCTTCGGTAGCACATATAAATCCGAGTAATGGACAACTTTACGTTACTGCTACTAGTTTTGGGCTAACAGAAGTTCAGGTAACGGCTACGGATGTTTTAGGTGAAACTTGTAGCACTAACTTTAAAATTTTAGTTAGAGATGAGAATCAACCTGTAGATATGTATCCAAACCCAGTTGTAGATTTTCTGAGACTTAGAACTGCAGAGGAAACTACTGCAAAAGTTTCAATTGTAGGAAGCACCGGCGCAACGGTTTTTGAAGGGAGTCTGAATGTTTCTCCATTCAATCCGGCTCAGATTGACATGTCGAAAGTTAGTGGCGGTGTTTATACTGTGATTGTTGAGTTCTCCGGAAAAAGTATTAAAACTAATATTGTTAAATTGTAATGAAAAGGTCATTAATTATAATTTCAGTAGCATTACTTATTTTAAAAACTAATGTTACATTAAGTCAAACAGCAGGTTTCCTCGAGTTCTCTCCTGATGCTCAATCATTATCTATTGGAGGGGCTGGCGTTGCGGCTGATCCTAATGCATTTGCCATTTTTAACAATAGCTCATCAATGGTTTTTGCTGAAGATAAAATGGCTGTTTCCACTTTCTATACGAAATGGTTACCCAATACTGTTAATAGTTCAATAATTGGATGTGCAGGTTTTTATAGAATCAATCCTAAATTTGCGCTTAGCTTTGGTTATCGGAAAATTGGGTATCAAGCCTATGATATTGTTGATGTAAATGGAAATATAACAGGTACTTTCTCACCTAAAGAATCTGCTTTGGGTGTTGGGGTTGCGTATAAAATTTCACAAAATTTTTCTACAGCCATTAACGTTCATCATTTTTCCTCTAAATTAAGTTCCGATAAAGCGTCCTCCTTAACTTCTGATATTGGATTTATGTACAGGATGAATTCTATTAATTTAGGCCTTAAAATGGCAAACTTTGGATCGAAAGTTAATTATGGTTCCGAAGATCACTCCTTGCCACTTAATCTGCAACTTGGGGCAGGCTTTAAGCCATTAAAGACTGAGAATACCTATTTAAATGTTAATGTTAGTGCAGGCTATGTTTTTTCGTACTCATCAATTATTGCAGGCGTTGCTGGAGAGTATAATTACAAAAACATGGTTGCTTTTCGTTTGGGTGCTAAATATGGTGACAAAAGTAAAGGTGTTCCTTCCCATTTAAGTACAGGACTTGGTTTCTTTTTTAAAGGGTTTAATATTGATTTTGCTTATTTAATTGCAGGAAATGATTCCCCTATTAACAATACATTGAGTTTTGGTATTGGTTATAGGTTCTAATTTCTAGATTATTTGAATATCCGTAAACATACCAATAGTTGTTGTTTCAGCCACCATACTCTGACAGGTTCTTTGAACTCTGTCAGGTATTCGTGAGCCGTTAAAGACCTTTCAGAGTCGCAAGACCTGAAAGAGTCCGTCCAAAGTTTTCTTTAAGGTATAATTACGGATAATCATACTAGATTATTGAACATGCAAAAATAAGCAATGATTTTATAAGCGTTTAGAGTTTATCAATGCCGCTAATTTTATAGTTAGCGGCATTTTTCATTATAGCATATGAGGTTTTTGGTTGATAATTTACTTCTTTTGAATAACACCCCGTAACAGCCTTTAACATTCAGTAAAACAAGTATTTGTATGTAATTTTTGTTGAGTTTGTGTTGTAAAACATTCGCAATTATTAACAAAAACACTAAAAAGTGTTAATTTATTTTAAAAAAAGCTATTGTTTTTAGGAGTTTTATTTTATACTTTAGCCTTGTTGAAAAT
>WBUV01000084.1 GCA_008933525.1 Bacteroidales bacterium
GAATTACATCCAAACCGACAAGTACCCAAATGCAACTTTTGAAGGAAAAATAATTGAAGAAATTGATTTTAGTGTTCCAGGAACCTACGAGGTTCGTGGTAAAGGAAAGTTTCAGGTGCACGGTGTTGAGCAGGTAAGAATTATTAGATGTAAGTTAACCGTTGCGGAGGGGAAAATAACTATTACATCAAAATTTACAGTGCTTTTAGCCGACCATAATATTAAAATACCGTCGGTAGTATCAAAAAAAATTGCAGAAGAAATTGTTGTAGAACTTTCTACCACTTTGAATATTAAAAAATAGCCTGGAATAAATGATGTATCTAAAATTAGCCGTTAACAAGTTCAACTTTATATGGGTTTTAGCAATATTATCCATCTCTACCTTTGCTCAAAGCCCCTACTTTACTACTCTAACGCTCGATAAAAATCTCAAACAATTCAAAACCTATAAAATTTTTCAGGACTCTAAAGGATACATATGGTTTGCAACAAGCAACGGCTTATACAAACACGATGGCATTCAAACTACAAAGTACACTGAAAAAGATAGCATTGACCATTCTACTGTTAGTGCAATTGCCGAGGATACCGAACAAAGAATATGGATTGGACACAAGAATGGCAAAATTGAAATCCTTCAAAATGGACATTTCTCCGATTTTTCGCCTGAAGAAGGACTACCCTCTACAGAAATTACTTTTATTTACTTCGACATTAACAATACCCTATGGTTTGGGACTCTAGGGGAAGGAATATATTACTATACCGGGAAGAATAGAAAAAGGGTTTACAATATTAGCACCGACGATAACCTTAACGATAACTATACATACACAATTACTCAATGTAAGAATGGCAGAATATATGTAGGCACCGATTATGGAATTGCAATAATCGACACTCTTACAAAAAAAGTTACCAAAAGTATAACAATGAAGAATGGCCTACCCGATAACATTGTTAAGCATCTCGTGGTTGACGATAACCAATTATGGATAGGCATGGACGAAGGAGGCATAGCCCTCTTCGATATAATCGAAGATGTGTTTAAACTTAATATTCCTTGGGACTTTGGCCAAATAAATAACTTCACTTTAAAAAGCAGTAATGAGTGTTGGGTTAGTACAAAAACAAATGGACTAATCAAGGTTCTGCTCAACAACAATATTCCTCAATTTAAGCAGTATAGCATAAAACATGGTTTAAAATCGAACCAAACTCATTGCATATTCACCGATAGGGAAAGCAACATATGGCTTGGAGAGGAAACCTGCATAGTTAAATCGTCGGCAAGTCCATTTGAGTTCCTCGACAAAAGAGATGGGATTGACTTTGGAAACACTTACTCTTTTATTCACGACAAAAATGGAAACTACTGGCTAGCAACAGAAAAGGGGCTTATTAGGGTAGAAAAGAATAAAACTGGAGACTTTGTGCTCAAATACTTTAAACCTGAAAAAAAGGAAGCATCAACCTCATTTATATCACTTTTCGAGGACAGCTCAGGCTTCATTTGGGCGGGTACTTACGGATTTGGAGCATACAGAATTAATCCCAAAGACCTATCGTTCAATCATTTCGACATTACAAATGGACTACCAGATAACAACGTAATACATATCACCGGTAAAAACAATCTAATTTGGTTTTCAACATTAGGAGGAGGTGCCTGCAATTACAATATTGGAAATAAAACTTTCGAAACAATATCTGTTGAAAAAGGCCTTCCTAGTAGCTACATCTACTCTATTTATATTGATTCTGATAATAATACTTGGTTTGCAATGGACGGGGGAGGAATTGCTCGCCTCCGCAACAACAAACTCCAAAAAAATATTATTCCTGATTCACTCGAAATTAGGACTGTATATGGCTTTGCGGAGGATAAAAGCGGAAAGATATGGTTTACCAGTGCCGAAAAAGGTCTTTCGTATATCAATAAAGACATTGTAAATACAATAAACTCACAGCACCTAAAGGTTTCAAGTGGTCGCAGTATATGTGTTGATGATTATGACAACGTTGTGCTAATAGGCAATGAAGCAATACAAGTATTCTCGCCCAACGAAAATGGTTTTATAACATTTGCCGAGGATAAAGGAGTAGCAATGCTCGAACCCAATTTGAACGGGATATTCAAGGATAATTCCGGAATAATTTGGGTGTCAACAAAAAATGGTATTCTATCTTACGACCCATCAATAACAGCATCGAACACACTATTTCCAAAAGTAAATCTCGAAAGTGTGCTTCTTTTCTTTCAGCCAATTCAAAAAGATAAAGCCAAATTTAAATTCCGACAAAACCATTTTACCTTTGAGTTTGCTGGTTTATGGCTTCAATCACCCGAAAATATAACATACCGACATAAACTAGAGAATTACGATTTCGACTGGAGCAGACCTTCGCAAACCCGAAATGTTACATACTCAAACCTACCCCCTGGGGAATACAATTTTGTTGTTGAAGTATCGCATAAACCTGGATTTTGGACTGGTAGCCCCAATGCATCCTATAAGTTCACTATACGTCCACCTTTTTACAAAACCTGGTGGTTTATAAC
The DNA here is from genome assembly GCA_008933525.1 of Bacteroidales bacterium. Taxonomy (GTDB): domain Bacteria; phylum Bacteroidota; class Bacteroidia; order Bacteroidales; family Tenuifilaceae; genus SB25. The sequence continues at coordinate 2,567 of WBUV01000084.1, forward strand.
CTCTTGCATAGTGTTTATTGCATTGGCAGTATATACTCTATTCAAACAGCGAATTGCAAAGCTCGAAAGGGATAAGGAAAAACTTGAACTCGAAGTTCAGAAACGAACTGCAACAATCCTTCAACAGAAGGAAGAAATTGAGAGCCAGCATGAGCTAATGGTCGAACAAAATATACAGATATCAAAGCAAAACAAGGATATTACTGCTAGCATACATTACGCAAGTAGAATTCAGGATGCTATCTTCCCTTCCAACGATGAACTCTACAACCTGTTAGGGGATAGTTTTGTTTACAATAAACCCATGGGCATAGTAAGCGGCGATTTTTACTGGGTTATGAGTAAAGATGATGAAGTAATTCTGGCTGTAGCAGATTGTACTGGACACGGTGTTCCAGGAGCGTTTATGAGTGTTCTAGGAATATCGCTTTTGAATAAAATCGCTGCTAACTACCAGTGCTGCAAACCCGAAGAACTGCTAAATGCTCTTCGAAACGAGGTAAAACTTGCTTTGCACCAAACTGGTAAAACTGACGAAGCTAAAGATGGTATGGATATGGCTCTTGTTCAATTTAACAAGAAAAACAGAACTCTAAACTTTGCTGGAGCTAACAATCCCGCCTACATTGTTAGAGAAAATGAACTAATTGCGCTCCCTTACAACCATATGCCAATTGGTGTTCACCCAAAAGAGACACCATTTGAAGGTAACTCAATACAATTAATGGAAGGTGATATGCTTTATGTTTTCTCCGATGGCTATGCCGATCAACTTAGCGGAGGAAATTTCAAAAAGTTTAACAAGAAAAACTTCAAAGAGTTACTTATCTCCATTGCAAAACTTCCAAGTAACGAACAACTGATTAAACTCGATGAGGTTATGGTCAATTGGAAAAATGGAAGTCACCAAAATGATGACGTTCTTATAGTAGGTATAAGATTCTAAATTCTTTGTAAAACCAAAACAAACAATCCTACCCACTTATTTGTTTATCAAACAAATAGGTAGCCATGAAAACACTCCCTCTAAAAATTACATTAATTGCACTGCTATATTGTTCTATAAGCAATGCAAAAGTTCACACAATTTCACTAAGCGGATTTACATTCTCTCCAAATAACTTAAGCGTTCAGGTAGGCGACACTATTAAATGGCAATGGAGCGAAGGAAGTCACACAACAACATCAAAATCAATCCCACAAGGCGCTTCAAGTTGGGATAGCGAATTGAATAATAGTAATAGGACTTTTTTATACAAAGCTGAAGTAGCAGGAAATTACACCTATGTATGCACTCCTCATGAAAATATTGGTATGACAGGGAGCTTTAGCGTTTCGAATCCAACTTATATCTTGAACAACACCGATAGTTTCTTTACAGTTTTCCCAAATCCTGCTTCAACCCAAATCAAAATTAATACTAATGATCATCTGAGTGAAATTTTTATTTATAACATGATTGGAAATATAGTTTACGAAGAATGCTTTATTGAACCCTCCAGAGCCCACTCAATTAATATATCTAATTTGCCTACAGGTTTGTATATTATCTCTGTAAAATCTATTGATGGCAAACGAAAGACTCAAAAATTTACTAAAGTTATATAGGTATTTTAGCATATAGAGGAAAGTCATTACTACATACTCTTTACTCTATGGCAAGTATAACTTATATTTGCAAAAAAAGAGTATGCCCCGATTTAAACTAACAGTTGAATACGATGGCTCGCACTATCGCGGGTGGCAATTCCAGCGTGAAGTCCCTACTGTAATGGGAAAACTTATGGATGCTGTTAAAGAAGTTTATAAAAAAACAGACTACGAACTATACGGTTCAGGTAGAACCGATGCAGGCGTACACGCCCTTGCGCAAGTTGCACACCTCGATATTGACTCGGCAATGCCCCCATATATTGCACTTGTTAGACTAAACGAATTACTACCAGCATCAATAAATATCCTCAATGTTGAAAAGGTACAACCTCGATTCCATGCCCGTTACAGCGCTATCGCCAGAAGTTACGTTTACCATATCTCTAAGCGAAAATCCGCATTTGGAAAGGACTTTACATGGTGGGTAAAGGATTCGCTTGATGTAAAAGCAATGGCCGACGCAACGGTACATTTTGTTGGAATGAAAGATTTTAAATCGTTTGGAACTTCAGAAAAGGAAGATGATTCAACATTGGTAAAACTGGAACATCTAAAGATATTTGAGATTGACGACTCTATTCTAATACATATTGTTGGATCTCACTTCCTATGGAAAATGGTTAGGCGGATTGTTGGAACCATAGTTGAAGTGGGCAAAGGCAAATTAAGCGATGAGGATATCGATCTATTTTTCCGCCAATACTCCGATATTCCTTCAAAATTTACTGCACCACCATCTGGACTTTATCTCGAAAGGGTTTACTACCCTGGCGATGCAATTGAGGAGGAGCCTATTTGGCTTATGAATATCATAAGTAAATAGATTTTACCATTTGCTCTTTGTTATTAGTTGATATTGACTTAACTTGGTTAAGCAATATGCAAACTAATGATTACCAAATACTACAACACTAACGACAATAATTCAATAATCTGCGAATTATGTCCGCATAATTGCCATATCAAAGTTGATAAAACTGGCATTTGTGGAGTACGTCGTAATGTTAATGGCAACCTCGAAATACTGAGTTCTGGAATAATAGCCTCATCAGGATTAGATCCCATTGAGAAGAAACCTCTTTATCACTATTATCCTGGGCATAAAATATACTCCATTGGCGGATATGGCTGTAACCTAAAGTGTACGTTCTGCCAAAATCATGAAATTTCGCAGAACGTTCCGGAACGGAGTAATGGTTTTAGACACAACCAACCAGCGGACTTGGTTGCAAAGGCAAAATTTCTACCCGAGAATATTGGAATTGCTTACACCTACAATGAGCCCACCATGTTCTTCGAATTTATGGTTCAAACCGCCGAGTTAGCAAAATTGGAAGGGCTCAAAAATGTTATGGTCTCCAATGGCTTTATCAACCTAAAGCCACTCGATGAACTTACTGAACTGATAGATGCTTTTAATATCGACCTAAAATCGTTCTCCGATAATTTTTACAAAGAACTAACGGGCGGACGGTTAAATCCAGTATTAAACACGCTTTCGAGAATTAAAGAATCGGGTAAACATCTAGAAATATCATTCTTGGTTATACCCACAAAGAACGATAGTTTAGATGATTCTTTGGCAATGTTTAACTGGATTGCCACAAACCTTGGAGAAGACACAATTCTACATATCAACAAGTACTACCCAGCTTACAAAATGCAAGTTCACCCAACCTCAACATCGACATTGGTTGAATTATACGAGTTAGCCAAAACAAAACTTAAGTTTGTTTACATAGGAAATTTACATAGCGAAGAAATTGGGTGTAACACCCAATGCCCATCCTGCTCAGCAACCGTTATAAAACGATCAGGCTATCACACCTCACTATCGGCACTCGACAGTAAAGGGTACTGTAAAATTTGCGGATATGGCCCTATAGTTATTCTGGACTAACCAACAATTAATTCATCCAAGCTGCGCTTTGGAACGTGATGTACTCCCTGTGAATCGCGCCAGTAAACCACGCTTCCATTTTCTGGCATTTGCTCAATAACAACCTCCTCTTTAGGATATCCTAAAGCGAGAACCAGAACAACTTTAAGGTGTTCGGGTAGATTTAAGGTTTTTCCCAAATCCTCCTTTCTCACCGAAGCAATAATACATCCCCCCAGCCCTTTCTCTGCAGCACCAAGCATAATTGTTTGAGCCATTATGCCTTGATCCCATTGGGTTGAATAGGAAATACGCTGATCTTCAAGGATTACAATGTAGGCCGAAGGCCTCTCTCCCACTTCTGGACCATCCCAATCCTTGAGGTAACCTGCCCATGCTAATGCAGGGAATATTCTTTCATTCAGTGGCTCATCATTGGAAATAAAGAATTTTAATGGCTGAAGGTTTCTTCCTGTTGGGCATAGCCTTGCTAAACCAACCAGTTCGATCAATTCTTTTCTATCAATGGGCTTATCCTGATAAAACCTTCTATAACTTCTATTCCTTTTTACAATGTCACTTAGCATAATCATTAATTTTATTCCACTATGACTATCAAAAAACCCGATGCGTTTAATTCATCGGGTTAATTATTACTATCCTAACCGCTCCTCAACAACCTTCCAATCCAGAATTTCCCAGAATTTCTGTAAATAATCAGCTCTTCGATTCTGGTAATCCAAATAGTAAGCGTGCTCCCACACATCGCAGGTAAGTAAGGGCTTTAGCCCTTTCCTTAATGGATTTCCTGCGTTCGACTCCTGACTTATCTCTAAATGTCCTTGATTATTTAACGATAACCAAGCCCACCCTGAACCAAAAAGGGTTAAAGCGGCTTTATTGAATTTTTCCTTAAACTCAGAAAGTGAGCCATAATCCAACTCAATTAAACGCAGTAAGCGTCCCGATGGCACTGATTTGGGATTGGGCGAAAACGATTCGAAATAAAAAGTATGGTTCCAAACCTGTGCACCATTGTTAAATATTCCTCCTTCGGACTCTTTAATTATTGTTTCGAGGGTTGCATTCTCGAAGGGCGTACCAACTATAAGGTTATTCAGGTTATTAACGTATGCCTGATGATGTTTTCCATAATGAAAATCAAATGTTTGAGAGGAGATAACATCTTTTAAAGCATCAGTAGCGTAGGGTAACTTTGGCAATTCGTGTATCATATTAATATGTTTTGGTTAATATATTTAGGATAATCTAATTCCCATCACCAGAATATCATCGGTTTGATTTTCGGATTCGCCTTTCCACTTCTCAAGAGTTGTCCAAATTACTTGTTTCTGCTGGTTTAATGGTAGACCCTTGATAGAATTTATGAGCGACCTAAAGGCTGTGTGTCCAAATTTTTTACTATGCTCGCCACCAAACTGATCCATAAAACCATCGGAAAATAAATAAATGGTATCACCTTTATTGATCTTAAATTTTATTTCATTAAAGGAGTCCATTCTATCAAAATAAGAGACAGGCATTCTATCGGGCTTTAACTCTATCAAACCATCATAATGGACTGCAATCTTTTCGGAAGGTTCAACAACTTCAGAGGTGCTGATTAGGATTGGTAAATTTGCACCAGCATAGGTTAAAACTTGAGAATTCTTATCGTATGTACATAGAGCGATATCCATACCATCGTAACTATCTTCTTCCCTCCCTTTTTGCCCCAGAGCATTGATAATGTTTTGGCGTAGTGCCGATAATATAGTTGATGGAGTTTTAACTGATTCTCGGGTAATCATATCATTAATCATCGAAATTCCAAGCATACTCATAAAACCACCTGGTACTCCGTGACCTGTAGAATCGGCTGCTGCAAATCCAATCTGATTACCACAGTTCCCAACCCAGTAAAAATCACCTCCGACCGATTCCTTAGGTTGGTAAACAATAAAGTAATCGGCAAAGTAATGCTGTAAAACTGGTGTTGAGGGCAAAATCGCCTGTTGGATCTTTTTAGCATAGTCTATAGACTCCCCCAAATCGGTTAGCATATTAATAATCCTATCGCGCTGATATATAACTAAATTCTTTTGTATCTCTATTTCGTCGCGTTGTTCAATTAGTTCCTGTTTTTGGCGCTCTACTTCCAACTGTTGATGTCCTAACTCGTTGTTAACTCGCTGTTTATTCTTCAACGTATAAATAAAAAGGACTAATACTAATAGCGTTACACCAAAGGCTCCCATAAAAAAGTAGGCTAAACGCGTTTTGCTGTCCTTCTCTTTCTCCACAACCATTAATTCGCTATCCTTCAGAATTGAGTGCTTTTTCATTAAGGCATCGTACTCGGACTTTAACTGCAAAGTAAGCATCTTCTTTAAATTACTCTGTCCTAATATGCTATCGTGTACCGAAACATACTGCTGATAGTAGTATAAACTCTTCTTACAATCCCCTAGTGAGTTGTAAAACTCATATAAATTCTTATAAATTTGATCCTTAACATCTAACATTTGACTTTTAGCGACAACCGATTCCGCCTCGGCCATTATCTCGAATGCTTTCTTCTGCTGGCCAACCTCAAAGTATGTTATTGCAAGCTGTACTAACGATTCTAAATATCCTCGGGGCTCGTTCAAATCCTTATAACTATTGCTTGCAGTATTGAGAAAAGAAAATGCTTGATCGTAAAGTTTTAGTTTTCTGTAGGTTTCACCTTTGAACCGATTCACATTTGCAAGCCCTCCTCTATCCTTCAGTTGCTCCTTAATAACTGCAGCTTGATCGAAGTATATTAAGGCGCTATCAAGTTTGTTCTGAAGGAGAAATACTGAACCAATATTCATTAAAGAGTTTGAAATTCCTCGTCGATCGTTCAGCTGAATTTTTATTGACCACGATTTTTTAAGATGGCTAATCGCTTTATCGAAATCATTTATTTCTCTGAATACTAATCCAATATTGTTATGCTGATACGATACACCTTGCAAGTCGTTAACTTCAATTCTAAGTGGTAGTGCTCGGAGCAAAAAATCCAATGCGTTGCTATAATCGCCCTGATACCAAAACAGGACACCAATACTATTTAATATGGAGGCTATTCCTTGTTTATCGTTTAGCTCTTCCTTTATATTAAGAGCCTTAATATACAACTCCATTGATTCGGAGTATTGGCCAATTTGAGATAAAGTAGTTCCAAGCCCATAGCTGGCATCGGCTATTCCATTTAAATCATTTGTACTGTTAGCAATTTCTATCGCCTTTTTATAGTATATAATTGAACTATCGTTGCAATCAATCCGTTTCAAAAAGTTTGCTAATTGGCAATAAGTCTTGATTAAGGATTTTTCATCACGAATTTCTTCGAAGCCTTTAATGGCCTGATGCATAAAAATGACAGCAGAATCGGTATTTGACATTTCGTAATGGGTATTACCCATAAAGAAATTACCACTCGAAACGCCGAATAAATAGTTGATCTTTTTTGACTCACTAATGACCTTGCGCGACAGTTGCTGAGCAGCCAAAAAGTCTCTTGAATCGAGTAATAATTTTATAGCATCTAAATTACTATTGATCCTACTGGTATCATCGGATCTATCCGCCTGTAATAATGGCAAATTTGAAAAAAATATTAATACAATGGCAGCGGTATATAAAACTACTCGACTCATTTATTG
>WBUV01000530.1 GCA_008933525.1 Bacteroidales bacterium
CTAATATAACTGCATAAGAATATAAAAAGGCTTGGCTTACTGCCAAGCTTTTTATTTTTAAATACTTTGTTCACGATACTCTTATGACGAGTGCGCTATTTTGCTAAGCACGCGTCTGGAAGAAGCGCGCGAACACAAGAATTAGTGGATCTCAAGATTCACATTAATAGTCGAATAATGACCCTTAATCATGTTATATATATTAGATTAAGAGACATTTCTGACGGGTGAAAAATTACCTCTGGTTATGTTGCATCAACTCAAACTTCACATTCTGCAAACGGCCCAATTCGGGCATCAAAAATCCATTCACTTTACCATTCGCATCGCGGGTAAACACAAGGATGCCCAGCCTATTGGTTGTGAATTTGTCGCCACTTATATGGGTAAGTTCCAACTTATCAATGTTAAAATACTTTTTAAAGGTTGATGGAGTGTGGACGTAGAGTTTACCATCATTAAAAGTTATTGGGTACTCCACATTCAAATCGCTTTGAATATATTGTCCTGCAAATTGCTCAACTTCTGCAATGCTTAGCTTAACTCTTTCTCCAACCCTAGAGCCAATAAATGATCGTCCATTCTGATGCCAAACCACTTTGTTTACTTTACCATTATCAGAACTAGTAAATGTGCATTGTGCATTAAATGCCTTTAGGAAAAAGTTGTAATCGTCCTCGGCAAATACCTGAAATCTAACATCATCCGGTAAAATCAACCAGAACGTATCCTGTTCAACCTTAAAGGTTAACTCCATGCCATCGGCTAGTTCATAAGTTCCATCAAAACGTTTTGCCAATTCAATATTCATATCCACTTCTAAACGTGGTTTTACAGGCTGCTCCAAAATTCTGTCGACAAGAAGTATATCAGCAATGCCATTTACAATACCTCTGGCGTTAATGTTCTCGTTGTTGAACGAGGCAATAATGATCAAGTTATCATCAGGGAATAGCATAAAGTAATTCCTGAAGCCAGGAGTCCCACCCTGGTGCTCCACCAGCTTAACACCCTTGTACTTGCTTACAAAAAAACCGTAGGTGTATGAAATGCTATCACCTTTCTCAAGGGTGTTGTACTTATTGGTGATGCGTTTTATCATTTCAGCATTACCAACCTTAGGTGCGAAGAAATTTTGCCCCCACTTAACCATATCGTTTATACTCGCCCAGATATTGCCGCTGCCATAGCTGTAATCGTTAGTGGAACTAACTTTTATGGGTCTTCCCTCTGTTACTTTGTAGCCACATGCATCGTTTACCAGCTTTAAACTTGGGTTTTCATTTACCAATGCCGTTTTCATATCCACTGGTTTAAATATCCGCTGCTTCAGAAAATCGCCAAATGTCATTCCGCTAACCTCTTCAACAATGCTGGCTAATAACGAGTAGCCTCCATTGGAGTAAACATGCTGTGTGTTTGGTTTGAAGTTTAGCTGTGAATACTGCTTAAGCAACCTTATCTCGTCATTGTGATTCCAAACCTCGTCGAATGAAGTGCCATTCATTATCCTTAGCCAATCTGTAGAGGCGATACCGCTGGTATGCTGAAGCAAATTTCGTATGGTTATCTTATGCTCATAATTAGGTAAATCTCTCAAATACTTTCTAATATCCTCATCCAAATCAAGTTTCCCCTCCTGCTCCAAAAGCATTATAGCAATAGCAGTGAAATGCTTGGCAACTGATGCCAAATCGAAAAGGGTGTTTTCATTTACCTTAAGGTTTTGCTCAACGTTCATTTTTCCGAAGCACTTTTTATAAACAACTCCGTTGTTTGAAAGTACAGCAATTGCGCCACCAGGAAAGTCCTCTTTTTGGTGGGAAATTATT
>WBUV01000531.1 GCA_008933525.1 Bacteroidales bacterium
CAGTTGGGAGCGATAATAGTTTTGGCTCCCATTCATTAACTAATTGTAAAACCTCATTATTATTTTTGATAAAAAAATCCATATAACTTCTATTAGTTTAGCGCATTACATTCTGGAAAAACTTTTCCAATTTAATAGAATCTAATTTTCCATTTGTCCTAACTCCGCTACATAAATCGAGTCCGAAAGGCTGAACTTGCTCTATGGCCATTCTTACATTATCGGCATTTAGACCACCTGCGAGATAAACTGGCACTTTAGATTGCTCAACAATTTTATGGCTTAACGACCAATTGTGAACACGACCTGTTCCCCCCAGTTCTTTAACAGCAAGATTTGGATTCCCACTATCCAAAAGGAGGGCATCAACAAAGTGCGATATTCGAACAGCCTCCTCTACTGATTCTTCATCTATTACGTGAATTACCTGTACAATTTTTATTGCAGGAAGGGAATTTTTTAATTCCAAGTATGAACCATCCTTCAATTCATCTACTATTTGAATGGTGTTAGTAAGGGTGCGTTTGTGGTGGTTGATAATTTTTTCAACAGAGGTTTCGCTTGTTAGCATAAAGGTAGAAACCCCTGGCGGAACTTTCTTGGCAATTTCGTGAATGAGTTCATCGGTAATAACTCCAGGACCACTGGGCATATTCCCAACCAACCCTAGTGCCGATGCTCCAAATCTTATTGCGGTTTGAGCCTCATCAACCGAACTTATGCAGCAGATTTTAACTCGCGGTATCATAAAACTATTTCAACATATCTTTTATACGCTTCATTTCTCCGAGCATTTCAGGATGAGCAAAAATTTCATCGTCGCTAATATCCTCGTTTTTCTCAGCAAGTTGAAAATCAATATTATCTATCATTAATGAGCAAATATCAACTATATGCTGATTGCTATTATCCTTTCGGTATTGTAAGAACTCAATAACAACTTCAACAGCATTGGAAGCGTAGGACTCTTCCCAGGTCATCGTTTCCGTGGATTCAGGCATTAAATCGACAACCCTGCTTAGATAATCATCTAATTTGGCCGTTTCAACATTACTCAGTTTACAATAATCGATGGCTTCATTTAATAACAACACATCAACTTTATCGGTTGAATAGTTTTGATAGTGTGGAAAAAGCTTGTTGCAAATATCAATGGCAACATTCTTTTTTTTCTCAGCACTTGCAGCATTTACAAGTTCAACAAGTTCGTCGATAAAGTTTAAGTATACTTGCATTTTTACAATTGATTTTTTTATAAAAGTAGTGCATATGTTTGGATGAAAAAAGAATGAGGGAATTTTAATCGACAGCAAAAAAACTCCAGAATAATTCCTGGAGTTTTCCTATTCTATTTTAGTAGCGGATTTAGTGCTTTACTTTTTCTCCGTTGATTTTGTTTCGAGTTTATCAACCCCTTCTAGTTCTTTTATATTCATTGTTTTTGAGAGTTTACTTATAGATTCTAGGTTGATATTTCCTGTAATACTTATCAGGAAATTATCCTTTCCGCCACCAATCATCAAGAACTCGCGGAATTTACCGTTCTCCTTACGGATCATCATTCGGGTGTCTTGGCCTTTCTCTTTGATTACCATTAACTCCTCGTACTTGTCGAAGGGTAGGGATTGTGCAAGTTCCTTGTATAGATTTAACTTGATGTTCAGTAACGAATCGTCAACCGACAGTATTTTGATAGATTCGAGTCCCGATATGATTTTTACAAAATCATCCTGCTCCTTTGCTTCGGAATTGGCAAAAAGGTTGAACATATACTTGGAGATATATACTGTTGTAAATCCTTCCTTCTCAGCATACTTGTCGAATATAGCAT
>WBUV01000085.1 GCA_008933525.1 Bacteroidales bacterium
TTGCTATTGTGCTTTTGGCCTCGTTTATTACAAATTCAATAATCGACTTTACTAATGCCCCCCTCGCAGGTTTTGTTTTTCAGATTGTAATCATAACATTCATATTACTCCTGTTTGGAGAGATTATGCCTAAAGTACTTGCAACAAATAAACCGTTAAGTTTTGCGAGGCTGGTTGCGTTTCCCATTCATACCTTAATAAGGTTACTAAAGCCTTTAAACTCAATTCTTATTTCATCGACATCGAGGATTGGAAAGCGATTTGCCCCACGAAAAAATATCTCGATGGATGAGCTTAGCGATGCGCTTGATATTACAACCGATGGAATTACCGAAGAAAAGAAGATTCTTCATGGTATTGTCAATTTTGGGAATATCATGGTAAGCGAAATAATGAAGCCGCGAATTGATGTTGTTGCCGTTGAGGACGATACCTCATTTAGTGACCTTAAGAAAATTGTGGTTGAGTCTGGTTATAGTAGAATCCCAGTTTTTCAGAATTCTTTCGATGGCGTTAAAGGAATTCTTTATGTAAAAGATTTGATCCCTTTTATTGAAAAGGACAATTCGTTTCGTTGGCAAAACCTTATCCGTTCGCCATATTTTGTTCCTGAAAGCAAGAAAATTAACGATTTGCTGGCTGAATTTCAGCAAAAGAGAATACATATGGCAATCGTTGTTGATGAGTATGGTGGTAAGAATGGTATTATCACTCTGGAAGATATTCTGGAGGAAATTGTCGGAGAAATATCCGACGAATCCGACGATGATGTTCAACTGTATTCAAAAATTGATAACCTAAACTATCTGTTCGAGGGCAAAGTTCAACTCAACGATTTTTGCAAGGTTGTAAGTTGCGATGATGACATTTTTGATGATATTAGAGGAGATGCCGAAACACTAGCTGGTTTAATTCTTGAGATCACGGGTCAGATTCCTACTAAGAACGAATTGGTGCGTCATAAAAACTTCAACTTCACCATCGATGCTGTCGATAATAAGCGTATTAAACGCATAAAGGTTCAAATAATCCCAACTAATGATGATGGTTCGAAAAAATAAATGTTCATTTATTATAATTGTTACTATTGGAATACTTGCCTTAGGTTGTAATTCACCATCGGTGCCTAAGCCTAGAGGATATTTTAGAATAGATTTTCCGGAAAAGCAATACAAACGTTTCGATTCAATTTACCCTTTTACATTTAATTATCCAGTGTATGGAAAAGTGAATGTCGAGAAGAAAATGGGACAAGAGGGTGATTGGCTAAATATCGATTTTCCTAACTACAATGCCCGAATTCATTTAAGCTATAAGGATGTTTCTGGGAATTTGTCGATTATGACTGAAGATGCGCGAACATTAGCGTATAAGCATACTGTTAAGGCTGATGCTATTGATGAACGAGTGTTTTCGAGCCCCGAAAAAAAGGTTTATGGAATTCTTTACGACATCAAGGGCAATTCCGCAAGTTCTTTGCAGTTTTTTCTTACCGATTCGGTAAGGCACTATATAAGAGGTGCATTGTACTTTAGGTGTCAGCCAAACGCCGACTCGTTAGCCCCAGCTGTAAACTTTTTTGAGAAGGATGTTATTGAGTTAATTGAATCGTTAGAGTGGAAGAAAAAGTAACGAAATGCCCATTTTCAAAGAAATACACACAGATAATAATCATATCTCGATTTGGCAGATTGATGAGCCTGAATCGGTGCTACTTTCAGAGTTGGAACCAACGGTTGAATTACCTGTTAATCCTAGTCGTAGGTTGGAGCGTTTAGCTGTTTTGAACCTGCTCAAGCAACTTGGCTATGGCGAGCAATACTTTTACAATGCCAACGGGAGTCCATATCTGGCAACGAGCAACTCTCATATTTCTATTAGTCATGCTGGGAATAAAGTGGTTCTTGCTTCAAACTCAATTCAGCCAATTGGGGTGGATATTGAGAATGTTAATAGGAATTATAAGCGTGTAGCTCCGAGGTATATGTCGCAGCGCGAAATTTGCCATGTTACTTCGTACGGACAGAACGAAATGTCGTTGATTTGGTGTGTTAAGGAAGCAATTTATAAGTTGCCTTGGGGTGTGTCTAAGTGTTTTAGCACTGAGATGGAAGTTTTAGTTGAGTCCGAAATGCTTCATAGAGGGTGGTGTACTGTAAAAGTTAAGCACCAAGGCGAATGGAGGTACATGAAGGCTTTTTTTGAGTATATTGACGATTACTGCCTCGCTTGGATTAATCTTTAATTTTTAATGATGTTGGATATCTATAAAAATATTGTTTCGTCGAAAAATACTAGGCATATTGCATTGCTTCTCGATCCGGACAAGCAGAACATGGTGAATTTGGAATATGTTTTGGATTTGGCAAATAAGTCATCGGTTTCGTTCATTCTTGTTGGTGGAAGTTTAGTTAATACTGATATAGATGAGTTTATCAGATCAATAAAACTGCACACAGATTTACCCCTAATACTTTTCCCGGGGAGTGCTCTTCAGTTTTCTTCAAATGCCGATGCTATTCTGTTGCTTTCCTTGATTTCCGGACGAAATCCTGAGTTTTTAATTGGAAATCATGTTCAGGTGGCTTATAGGCTAAAGCAAAGTGGTATTGAGATTATACCAACCGGTTATTTACTTATTGAAAGTGGTGGGTCTAGTTCCGTTCAATATATGAGTAACACTTTACCGATTCCTTCGAATAAAATTGAGATTGCTGCTGCAACAGCTTTGGCTGGCGAACAACTCGGCTTAAAGATGATATATCTTGAAGCAGGAAGTGGTGCAAAAAATCATGTTCCCATAGAACTAATTAGACTTGTAAAAAAAGAAATATCAATTCCGTTGATTGTTGGAGGCGGTTTAAAAACTGTTGATCAAATTAACGCTGTTTTTGCCGCTGGGGCAAATGTTGTTGTGTTAGGCAATGGAATAGAGAATAACCCCGAATTGCTGAAGCAAATCTAGATTTCTACTCAATTATCTCTTTAATAGGTGTACCCATGCTTCCATTTGGCCAAGTAATTCCTAAAAGTGTTGAAAGGGTTGGCGTGATGTCATTTATGTTTATTGGCGAAAGAATTGACTTACGCTTAATTTTCCATCCATACCAAATTAAAGGTACGTGAGTGTCGTAGTCGTATGCCGAATTACCCGACGAAATAGTTCCGTTACGCTCAACCCAGCCAGGCTCAAGGTTTATTATAACATCGCCTGATCGGCGCTGGTTAAAACTGTTCTGAAACTTAATCAGAATTCCATTTGAGAAATTGGCTGTTTGCAGCGTGTGAGCTGTGGAACTATTTGCAACTCCTGAGAACTCTAGCATAAAGTCTGCTACTTTTTGCTGAAAATCGGCCAGTTTGAGATTCGAATCCTCAATTAATTTTCTGTTTAGGTAGATTTGTTTTTCGTGGTATGCGGTAACCCATGCTCCTTGTCCGTATATGGCATTCAAATAGCTTCCAAGCAATATCATGGCTTTTTTAGGATCGAAGTATCCCCCGGGAATTTTAGATTTTTCTAAGTATTCGGGAGATGATGCAATCCCTTGATCGGAGGTGAGAATTACAAGTACATTCTCCTTGCCAATATTCAGTGATAAAAACTCCATGAAGTGGGCTAATTCTTTGTCTAAACGCAAATATGTATCTTCCATCTCAATGGAATGAGGGCCGTATTTTTGGCCGATATTTCTATTTGCACTAAAAGTCAAACAAAGTAGATCCGTGTTAGCATCTTTGCCAAGCTCTTCGCCAACAATGGCAGCAATGGCCATGTCTTTTGTAATAAGGTTTCCGTATGGCGATTCGGTTAGTTTACTAAAGCTATTTGTAGGTTGTGGTTTTCCAATTATTCCACCCATCAACGATTTCAACTTATCCGAAAGCCTTTTTTTTGTTTCAACGGATTTTACCTTAGCGGTGTCGGCTTCTTCGTAACTTTGTATTGGATTTAGGGCTTTCCATTCTCTCTCCAGATAAAGTTTTGCAAATCCTTTATTATTAAAGGTGTCTGCCCATGCCGGTAGATTGTCGGTGAAATAATTGCTCGAAACAAAGTTGCCTTTTTCCTGATCGAACCAGTATATTCCAGTAGCATTATGACCTGTTAACAGAATTGCTGAACCTGCATCAATAGCTATCCCAATAACTTTTGAGTTGGGATTGTTAAGTAAAAGTTCGTCGCCGAAAGTGCTTGTTACAAGGTTTTTAGCAGATGCTTTACCGCTAAAGAAACTTCCTCCAACAGTTGAGGTTTTGTCGTCGTTCACGGCGTGTATTTCCTGCCCATTGATTCGGGAGTACCATTTATCCGATATTATTCCATGCACAGCAGGGTTTGTTCCTGTCGATATTGTTGCAATTCCTGGGTAAGGTTGAGTCAGTAAATAGTTGTAGCGGGCGTTTTTACAATTTGCTCCTTCGTTAGTAAGCATTTTAAAACCTCCTTCGGAGAATTTGTCCCAATACCTATTTATGTAGTCGAATCGCATTTGACTAACTACAATTTTTACAATAAGTTTTGGTTTTTCGGAGGGTATAGCCCTGTTTTGTTGTCCAAATGAGTTGTTCAGGAATAATGCTAAAATGCTTAAAACTAGAAAAATGCGGTATGCCATTATGTGAAGAATTATCTGTTTAGAAAAATGAAAAATAAATGCCCAAAACTAATTGTTTTTAGTTTATTAAAACAATTTTTTTGGTAACAACATATCCATTATACTTGAGTTTAACGAAATAAAGTTTTTGATTCGGGGTTGATTCGCCCTTGGAAACAGTCCAATACCATTTATGCTCACCATTGCTTAGGTTTCCATTGAAAATATTTTTCACAAATCGTCCGGTAATATCATAAACCGATATCTCAACCATCGAAGGTGTTTCGACAAATAGTGAAATGGTTGCCTTATCGCTAATTGGGTTGGGGTTTATTGTAAATGATTTTAATGTTTGCGATATTTCTTCGGTACCAGTTAAATTAATGCTCATTGAGTAGGTCGAATCTTTAAAGACCTGTACTTGCCCCGATGCGCTTTCGTAACCACTCATGCTTATGCTATACTGAGTATTAAGCCCAAATGGAACGTTTGAGAAACTCGCAATTCCGCTTGTGTTTGTTGGCTGTTGCGCTTGATTTAGAATAACTGTTGCTCCATTAACTGGCACCCCCTTGCTTTTAACTTCGATGTTCACATTGGAGTAATTGCTAAAGTTAACAGGTTTCGAAATGTTACTCCAGTATATATCAACTGTACCTTCGGTTAGTTTTGTGTTTTGAATCCAGATGCTATATGGCTTGTTTTTGGTCCTCAGTACTCCCGTAAATTCCGATTTTCCTTCGGTGTTTGTTGTGGTTGTTTGATTGTTAAATTTGATTTCAAGTCCTTGCTGTAGAGTGCTATTCACAGAAACAATGAATTCAACTGTTTGTGAATTAGTGGGGATTGATATGTTGTCTATCCATGCACAATCGCTTCCTTCAATGTAAGCTCCGTCTTTAATATATTTCCATTGAAAAGTATGGTAGCCTGTTGTTATAGTATAGCTAACATCTCCCCATGCAATTTCGCCGCTCCAACTTCCTTTTTCAACGCCATCAATATAAAACTTTAGGAAGTCGTAACCGCTTTCGGATGAGACTCTTCGGGCAAACGATATCTCGCCAGTTTCTACTATGTTGAGCGATAAGTTTACCGCTGTTTGTTGGTTATTCCCAATTGAGGCCGATTTGAGGCTGTAAACTCCATCCGATGCAGTGTTGTTTACCCGAGTCCAGTCGCCTGTGCTAAAGGTTATTCCTGCAGGGATTTCAATCTCAAAGCTTTCTCCTTCGTTTATTTCGAGAGCAAAATCCAAAACATTGTTAGTGGTGGTCAAATCAATGTTTTTTGTTTGCTGTTTATAGCCAGTTTTCGATACCTTGATTTGGTATTGTTTTTCGTAAACAGAATTTAAAGAGTACGATCCGGATGAGTTTGTGAAAACAGGGGAGTAGTTGGTATTGATAATTTCGATCTTTGCTCCATCAATAGGATTCCCCGATTGTGCTTCGGTTACAATTCCTGTTAAGTTTACTAATGAAGCATTCTCTAAAATAACATCTTTAATTATGCTCGATGTATAACTAGCTACGTTAATGGTATGTGTTTGATCTTTATAGCCAAATGCTGAATATTGCACATTGTAAGTGCCTGGCCCAATAGGTCTGTAGTAGTTTCCGAAATTTGGATTAGTTTTTACATGTGAACTATCCTTGTCGTGGCTCAAAACTGTTATTTTAGCGTTAAGGGGCTCACCCAAAGAGTTTTTTACAGTTCCATTAAATCCCTTAAACGCAAGTTCGAGGTAATTTAGAAACGATCTGTAATTATAGTTCCAGTATGATGGTAGTAAATCAGTGCTTAGTATTTTTATGTCCGAAATCTCTATAGTAACCTCCCTGCATTGGTGCCAGTAATTCATATAGTCCTGCCTACCCCCGGTTACTACATACCAGTCGCCGCCATGTGTAACTCCATTGTTTTCGCCAGTAAAATAATCCGAAGGACTGTACTTGTGAACTGTATCGGCATACGCTCTGCTTATGGTGTTGAACCAACTGTTGTCTGGATGTGGGTTTTGAGTTGATGTCCATGTGTCCCAAGGATAGTTTACCAACTCAATGCCCCCATGAAAGTTTGCGGCAAGAATAAAATGACGCTGTTTAGCATAGTTCATCATTGTTTGGGTTTCGGGTTGCCATGTGTATCCATCAGGATGATCACCGGCTCTTGGATCAGGAAAATTCCTGTTTATATCAATATTGTTTGCGTTATAGCGTGTCGATCCACTAACTGTGCTGTTGCTCGTATTGTAGGTTCCATCTGGATTTGCGTTTGGGTTAATGTAAATTGCCATGTTATCAACCATCGATTTTATTCGTGAGTCGGTTGAGTAATTGTTAAGAAAGTAGTCAATTAGTCGAAGCATTAAAACAAATCCAGTAACCTCGTCGCCATGCATAGTGCTGGTATAGAATACTTCAGGTTCGAGTTCGTTTGTAGTTACATTGTCCGATATTTTCAACACGTATAGTTTTCTACCTTCAACTGTAGTTCCAATTGAGTCTAATTTGCATAAGGATGGAAAATCCTGCTCGAATTTTTTCATCATCGCCCTATAAACCTCGTAGGTTGGATATCTATCCCAACTGGACATTTGGGTAATATCCGTTGCCATATTTATAACTTTACTATCGGAGATTGATGGTGCTGGAAGAAATTCAATTTTATACCCGAACTTCTTAAACGATTCTAGTTCTTTATTGTTGGCGTATGCGTATACAGTGTCGGCCTTAACATTATCTATCGATATAATTTTTGTTATAGTTCCGTTTATTACATTTTTGTCGGTTTCAACAAATCTAAAGTAGTGTTCCTGTCCGTTTGTGAATAAACTGATGAAGGATATTAGAAGGAATAGTGTTGTCTTTTTCATGGATTAAACTGTGAGTAAATACAAGGTAAAATTACTAGAAAAAAATTGAAATTGACTAGACTTGTTGTAATTAGAAAACGATCTTTATTGTTCTTTTAGATTAAAATTTTGTGTGGAACTAAGGTAATCATTAAGTTTTGAAGCCCACTATAAGAATATCATCCGTCTGGTCTGTATCAGATTTCCAGTCTGCAAACTCGGTTTCCAGAATGGTTTTTTGATTGTTTAAGTTTTCTGTGGAGATTTTTTGTAGTAATTCTTTGAAATTTTTTTCTAGGTATTTTTTATTGTGGGTTTTGCTGTGTTGATCAACGAATCCATCGGTGCAGAGGTAGAATAAATCATTCTTCTTTAGTTCAAATTTGTGAAGGGTAAATGAATTATTGTTGTGGTAGCGGCCAATAGGCATACAGTCACCCTTTATTTTAACTAGTTCGTTATTTCTTATAAAGTAAAGAGGTCTGTATGCGCCGGCAAATTGAAGTGAAAAATTTGCGTGATCCAATACAACGATGGCAATATCCATTCCATCTTTTAATAATTGACCATTTATTTTGGTTGAGAATGTTTCTGAGATTTTGATGCGAAGTTGATCCAATATGTCCGATGCTGATTGAACATCTTTTTTGACACAAATTTCGCTTAACGATGCAATTCCAAGCATGCTCATTAACCCGCCTGGCACTCCGTGCCCTGTACAATCGGCTACAGCCAGAACTGTTACATCGAACCTTTCATTTTTAATATGCCTGTACCAGTAGAAATCACCGCTTACAATGTCTTTTGGTTGAAAAAATATAAAGTGATTAGGGATTGTTTCGGCAATATAATGACTTGTGGGGAGCATTGCCTCCTGAAGGTTCTTGGCGTACTTTATGCTGTCCCTCATTTTTCTGTTTTGCTTTAAAATGTGCTCTTTTTGTGTGTTTATCTCCTCGGTTCGCTCTGCAACAGTTTTTTCCAGATGATTTATTTGGTCAATTATTTCGGTGCGCATTATCTCAAAATTGTTTATAAGTAAACCAATTTCATCGTTCGTGTTTGCAGTGTCAATTTTAGTGTTGATTGTAAATCCGCTTTTTACAAAAGTTGAGATATTTCGGGTCAGGAGGGTAATGCGTTTAGTAATTAATTTAGAAAGAAGAATGCTTAAGAATAGTCCTATGCACATTATTAGTATGAAAATGCCTATTGAAGTATTTTTTATGTTTTGGTAAATTCGTGTTCTATACTCATTGTATTGCCCATTTATTTTCTGTGTTTCGAACATCATCGCCGTTATAACCCGATCGAGTTTTAACCTTAATGCTGAGTTATCCTTTTCACCAATTATTCTATCAATTTCCACCATTTTGTTAAATGAATTTTTATACAAAATGATTTCTATGGAGCAATTCCGGGATTTAGACTTGGCGAGGATTTCGATGATTAAGTTGTTGAACTTATCGATATATTTTTGTTCATTTCTAATAATATAGTCCTTTTCATGTCGCCGAAGCATTAGTATTTCTGAAGGATCAACGCAATTCGACCGTTCTATTTGATGAGCATGCATGCGCATTTCGCCCTCAATGCCGTAATCCTTAAAACCTCGTTGATGGATTAGGAAAGTTATAGAGTCGATATGCCTGTTTAATGAGTCCGATAGTCTTGTAAGGTTTTCTATACTTCTGGTTTTGTCAATCTTTTTGAAAATGGTGTTTTGATAAAGGCAGGTTGTTAATTCTGAATATTTTTTTTGGAGTTTGTTTCTTGTATTTAGATGGTGGCTGAATTTGCTGTTAAAAAAATCCTCCTTACAGGTTTCGTAGGTGAAAAAATCATTTATCGATTTTGCTTGTTCTAGTACATTTATTTCAAGTGCATGAACTAAAAGGCTAATGTTTTCGGCTTGTTCTTTTCTTTTTGAAAGTTGTATGTTTATTATTGCTTGAACTAGACTGAAAAAACTGATTGCTAGAAATGCTATAAGTAGTTGATTCTTAAGTCTTCGAAACATGATTGATTTTGAATTGTTATGCCGCAAAGCTAATTCTTAAACATCTATGGTATGCTTCGTTTAGATTAAGGAAAGGTTAAGGAATTGTTTGTGGCGTACTATTTATTGATTAATTACATTCATGTTGATGTATTCTTAACTTAGTCTATTAGATGCTTCTAATAAAAAAGGTTGCCTCATAATTTTGAGACAACCCTATAGTTTTTTTTTTGATTGCAGTGGGATACTAGTTAATTATGTTTATTG
>WBUV01000086.1 GCA_008933525.1 Bacteroidales bacterium
AGTAACAAAGAACCCGATATTAATGAAAACAATACTATTAAAACTAACTTTTTCAAATCTTTTAAAATATACTAGATGTAACGCTTATGCTTTAGTTTTATTGTTTAATGCGATTCTTAGCAACGAGAAATCTACTTCCTACCAACATAAATACTTGCAACACCAAAGGTCAACCGCTTATAGCTGCAGTTTTTGAATCCTGCATTGGCCATAATTTCTACAAATTTTTCCTTTTCAGGAAATGCAAATACGGACTCTGGAAGGTAAGTGTAAGCACTTTTGCTTCCAGAAACTATTCCTCCTACAAATGGTAACACCTTTCGGAAGTAGAACCTGTAAAGATTTCGCATTGGAAATCTACTTGGCATTGAAAATTCAAGCACGTAAAGGTTTCCGCCTGCTTTTAAAACTCGATGTATTTCGGTGATCCCTTTTGATAAATCCTCAAAGTTTCGCACTCCGAATGCCACCATTGCTGCATCGAACTCGCTATCAGCAAACGGTAAACTCATAGAGTTAGCTTGTTTTAGGTTTATCCTTCCTTCAAGTTTACGTTTCAGAATCTTTTCCCTGCCAATACTTAGCATATTTTCAGAGATATCGACTCCTGTAATGCTTACAGATTTATGGTGTTTGGCAAGTTGAATGGCCAAATCGCCAGTTCCTGTGGCAATATCGAGTACTTGTCTAGGGTTGCTTTTGGCCAATTGCTTAACCAACCGACGTCGCCACAACTTATCAATACCCAAACTCAGGAAATGGTTCAGGAAATCATACTTTGCGGCAATGATATTAAACATTGCCGCAACGTTATCACTCTTTTTATTTAGTTCTTCCATCAACTTTTACTTGGCTGGTTGGCCAGTAACCATTGCCTCAAGCGCTGTATCGTAAACTTGTTTCATGTCGCTAATAAAGCCAAACGAAACATCATCGACTCTAATTTCCGATTTTGTTACGTGACCAAGCGCTGTGAATGGTATTTTGTTGGCAACCATATAGTCAATAAAGTGTGTTTCGCGCGATGTTGATACTGAAACAACAATTCGTCCCTGAGCCTCACCGAATAGGAATGCATCAGTTCTAATTTCGGCATCGGTTGTGATGTCGAAACCTAGGTTACGAGGCATTGCGCTCTCAAGAAGTGCAATGAATAAACCACCGTCTGAAACATCGTGCGCCGATTGAACAAGATTTTTGCTGATAAGTTCAAGCAGTGCGGTTTGAATTCTATGCTCCTCGTCCAAGTTGAAGTAAGGTGCAGGCGATTGCTTAATACCATGGTAGCTGTAAAGGTACTCCGATGAAGCAATATCGTTGTGCGACTTACCAATCAGGTAAATCATATGTCCTTTTTCCTTGAAAGCAAGAGTTGTATGGTGATTCTTGTTTTCCAATAAACCAATCATACCAATAGTTGGGGTTGGGAAAACAGCCTCCTCCTTGCCACCAATAGATGCTTGGTTGTAGAAACTAACGTTACCACCAGTAACAGGAGTGTCGAATTTCTCGCAAGCAGCACCCATACCTTTAATTGCATGAACAAACTGCCAGTAAACCTCTGGGTTGTAAGGATTACCAAAGTTCAAGCAGTTGGTAATTGCTAAAGGCTTTGCACCTGTGCAGGCAATATTACGAGCTGCTTCCGAAACTGCAATCATTGCTCCAACCTCTGGGTCTGCCTTAACGTAGCGTGAATTACAATCCACAGTCATAACCAATGCCTTGTTGGTACCCTTTAGGTTGAAAACACCAGCATCGGAAGGGAAGTTGGTAGTCATATTTCCTGTACCAATCATTGTATCGTATTGCTCGTAAACCCAGCGTTTCGATGCAATGTTAGGATGTGAAATAAGTTGCTTTGCAACCTCAATCAAATCCTGAGGTTCTGGAACTTTGTTTATATCGAACTTTTTGTACTCTTTATAGTAAGCAGGCTCGCGGTACTCGCGGTCGTAAACTGGAGCACCACCACCAAGAACCAATGTTGATGCTGGAACCTTTGCAACCAATTCGCCGTGGAAGAAAAACTCAAGGAAATCGCCCTCGGTTACTTCGCCAATGATAGCGTAGTTAATATCCCATTTGTTTAGAACATCCTCAACATCCTTCTCTCTGCCTTTTTGAACCACCATTAGCATACGCTCTTGCGATTCTGAAAGGAGAATTTCCCAAGCCTCAATGTTTTTCTGACGTAGTGGCACCTTATCTAGGTTAACACGCATTCCGTGGCCACCCTTTTCGGACATTTCGGAGGTTGAGCAGATAATACCTGCAGCACCCATATCCTGCATACCAACCAAAGCGCCAGTTTTAATAACCTCTAGCGATGCCTCCAAAAGAATTTTTTCCTGGAATGGGTCGCCTACTTGGATTGATGGTATATCATCGGCAGAATCTTCTGTAATATCGGCCGAGGCAAAAGTAGCACCGTGAATTCCATCCTTACCTGTAGATGAACCTACAATAAAAACAGGGTTTCCTTTTCCTTTTGAAATTGCCGATACAACACCATCTTTCTTCACCAAACCCACCGACATTGCGTTAACCAGCGGGTTCATATTGTACGATTCGTCGAAGAATACTTCGCCACCCAACACTGGAATACCGAAAGCATTACCGTAATTTCCAATACCCTTAACAACTCCCTTAATCAACCAACGTGTACGGTCGTGTTTTAGATTGCCGAAACGTAACGAGTTTAGCTGAGCAACTGGACGCGCACCCATTGTGAAAATATCGCGATTAATGCCGCCAACACCTGTTGCTGCTCCTTGGTAAGGTTCTACAGCGCAAGGGTGATTGTGCGATTCGATTTTGAATGCACAGGCCATTCCATCGCCAATATCAACTAAACCGGCATTTTCTGTACCGGCTTCGGCCAGAATGGCTGAACCTTTACGGGGTAATGTTTTTAACCACTTGATTGAATTCTTGTACGAGGCATGCTCCGACCACATCACTGAGTAAATACTCAACTCCGTGAAGTTAGGCGTACGGCCCATGTACTTCTTTATCAATTCAAATTCTTCGGGGAGTAATCCTAACTCCCTAGCGGTTTCAACGGTAACTGTTTGCTCCGACATATTGATTAAGGTTGCTTGGTTTCTTTAATTATTTTGCTGTGTCAAAAATACTAACATTAACTAAGATGCGCACAGCTGCCACAATCATTTTTTCAATAACTATGAACAATCGTTTCAACTTAGCCTATAAATGCTGATTTTGAGAGGAATTCAAAAAATCAACTAAAAAATGTCATTAAACATAACCCGAAATATTTAGTGTACAATTTATTGGTTATAAGCACTATTAAAATCACCCTAATCAAAAATATGTTTTAAAAAATGTAAAAGAAATCAACCATGATACTGCATTTTGGTAATTTTACTTTACGTTTGTCGGCCAAATTTGGCTTGACATTAAGATAAAAGATAAAATAAACTATGAGAATTGCACTAATTACAGGAGCTACATCGGGAATTGGACGTGCAACAGCACTCCGTTTAGCACAGGATGATTTTAACCTAATCATCACTGGACGAAGACTTGAACTCCTTGAAACTCTTAAAAAAGAAATCGAAGTAAAATATAAAAAAGATGTATTGATTCTCAACTTTGATGTTCGCGATAGAAAAGCAGTTGAGAAAGCAATTAAAGGCTTGCCTGAACGTTGGCGTAAGATTGATGTTTTAGTTAACAACGCTGGTTTAGCCGTTGGTTTAAACCATATTCAGGACGGACTTATTGAGGATTGGGAGCAGATGATTGACACCAACGTTAAGGGTGTTCTTTACATAACCCGCATGGTTTCTCCAATGATGATTGAGCGTGGTGGTGGACATATTATCAATATAGGTTCTATTGCAGGTACTCAGGTTTACGAGAATGGCAATGTTTACTGCGCATCGAAACACGCTATGCATGCGCTATCGCAGGCAATGCGTATCGATATGCTAAAGAATAACATTAAGGTGACGGAAGTTCGCCCAGGTATGCTCGAAACCGAGTTCTCGTTGGTTCGCTTTAAGGGCGATGCTGAGAAAGCAAAAAATACCTATGCTGGATTAACTCCACTTTTTGCAGAGGATATAGCGGAGACTATTTACTTTGTTCTTACCCGCCCAGCGCACGTTTGCATTAACGATATTGAGGTTACGCCCGTATCGCAAGCAAATGCCTTTAATGTGAATAGGAATTTGTAAGTGTTTCAAAACTTTTGATAAAGAATTATGAGGTGGTTCCGATGAGCCACCTTTTTCTTTAAAATCTATCCGTTTTCCTTTAACCTTCACTATCTTTGCTCTTACCAAAATCCGTTTAGTTATGGTAAATTATATTGTTTTAAAGAATTACGTTACGCTTCTTTTCGAGAAAATGGGCTGCCCAACGGCCGATGCCGAGATTGTTGCCGATTTGTTGGTTGCCGCTGAGTTACGAGGAATCCCTTCGCACGGAATAATGCGTGTGAAGGATTACTTTCAGATGGTTGAGGCCCATAGGATAAACACCAATCCAAAGGTTAAAATAGTTCACGAAACACCATCCACCGCAACAGTTGATGGCGATAATGCTCTCGGTCCAATTGCCGGAAAATTCTCCATGCAGGTTGCCATTGAAAAAGCAAAAGTTGCTGGCACTGGCTGGGTTGCCACACGTAACAGTAATCACTACGGTATTGCTGGTTACTATTCCATGATGGCTTTACAGCACGATATGGTTGGAATAAGTATGACAAACGCCAATCCTCTGGTTGTACCAACGTACTCTGTTAGCAAATATTTGGGAACCAACCCAATTGCAGTTGCGCTGCCTACCATGAATCAACCTCCGCTTGTGGCCGATTTTGCTACAACTCCAATTGCCCGCGGCAAACTTGCCATTATGGGGAAAAAGGGAATTAAAGCACCGCTTGGTTTAGTTCAAGATGCAAAAGGAAATCCAACCGATGACCCCGATACATTGCTCACAGGTGGTGCAATTCTTCCGCTTGGTGGCGATATTATTCACGGTGGCCACAAGGGTTACTGCATGACTGCTTTGGTCGATATTTTTTCGTCAGTATTTTCTGGGGCTAACTTTGGCCCATTTGTGCCACCCCAAGTGGCTTACCTTCCACTATTAGAAAAATCCGTAGGAGATGGATTGGGCCACTTCTTTGGTGCAATGCGTGTGGATGCATTCCGCCCCGCCGATGAGTTTAAACAAAAAATGGATGAGTGGATTGATACCTTCCGCAATGCAAAAAGTGGTGAAAATCAACCACCGGTTGTAATCCCTGGTTACCCAGAACGAATTAACGAGGCAAAACTAACCAAGGAAGGCATTGCACTAATTCCTCAAGTGTTAACCGATTTGAATGAGGTTGCCGACAAACTTGGTGTTGAACATTTGAATGTTTAATACGTTCAGTATGTATACTTAAAGTGTTTAATGAGTATGTTCTTTAATTAAAGTTTCGTGTTATGGGCATATATGTAATAATGATAGTCTTTTTCGTGATTAGCTTCCTTGTTGGAATGCAATTGCGCTCAAAATTTGCAAAATATTCTCAAGTATCGTTGGCGAAGGGTTTAAGCGGGAAAGAGATTGCCGAACTAATGCTATCCAACAATGGGATAACAGATGTGAGGGTAATCTCCGTTGAAGGGCAACTTACCGATCACTATAACCCCGCCGATAAAACTGTAAACCTTAGCTCCGATGTTTACAATGGAAGAAGCGTTGCTGCAGCCGCGGTGGCTGCGCACGAATGTGGACACGCAATTCAGCATGCAAAAAGCTACGCATTCCTTCAAATGCGATCCTCGTTAGTCCCTGTTGTAAGCGTTGCTTCGCGCTACGTTCAGTGGATACTTCTTGCAGGAGTTATATTACTTCAAACATTCCCTGCAATTCTTCTAATTGGGGTAGTGATGTTAGCACTAACAACCCTTTTTAGTTTTATTACATTACCTGTAGAGTTTGATGCATCGCGCAGAGCACTGGCATGGCTAAATAGCACTGGATTAGTTTACGGTGAAAGTGCCGATAATGCAAGAGATGCTTTAAAATGGGCGGCATTAACATACGTTGTTGCTGCTTTAGGTTCACTAGCCACATTATTGTACTACCTAGGAATACTGAATAGTAACGATGAATAATTTTAATTTGTAATTTTAAAAATCAAGTTTAATATCTTCGGATTTGAACTTGGTTTCTAAATAATATATTCCACTTGGTGTAGCAATAGCCCTTATGTGATAGTTAAACACTGAATTTAAATGTAAGTGAGCATCATTTCTCATCAAACTATTTAAAGAATCCATGTCGCTCAAATTTGTTAAGAAAGCGTAAAAGAATAGCACTGTTTCAACATCAATATCATCTCTATATAAACCCTCCCCCATTCCTTTATTCAGGTTGCGTAACACTAAATTTGATATAAATAGTTGCCTGCGATTCGATAAATTGTTTGAAATATCGGGATAGTATTTATTAAATGAATAAATCAAATTTGCACTTAATTTCACTCTTTGATTAACCAAAAATTTGGTAATTAACCATAACTGATCAATAGTTTGAGGATACTCCTCACAAATTTGCGTAAGAATGTCGAACTCTTTTTGCTGTTCGTAATCCCCAACTTTTTTAATTACATCTTTTTTATTTTCAAAGTGCAGGTAGAGAGTTTTCTTTGACATTGCAAGACTCCTAGCAATATCGTCCATAGTTAAACTTTTAACGCCACATTTTAGGATTAGAACGGATATTCTCTCAAGCAATTCATCCATAACTTGATTATAAATTGAAAGGGTGTCTGATGGGTTATTCACCTAATCATCTAAGAAAAACAATATGTCAAACTAAATAATAAAAAACTAGATGTTAATAACTCCAACTCACAGACACCCTTAAAAAGTGAACTAAATAGTATTCTCAATATTCCAAACAAAAGCCCTTAATCCCTGCTCCTCAACCTCCTTATTCAACTGCGATAGTTTTTCGAGTAATATCTCCGCTTTTTTATCGTCGACAATTGCTAAGTGAGCATTGTTTAACTCTGGCCAGGTATGAGAGCCCTCGTGTGGCTCACCTTTAACCGAGCCACACCCCTGAATATTAGTCCACTGGGTATATCCACGGATAGAGAGTTTATCCATCGTAAGTTGAATCATTTCGGTCAACGATTGATTATATGATATAAAAACTGCCTTCATACTTCAAAATTTATTGGTTTGTAGCTTTAAGAATGGCTTTTCGCGCCTTTTTAATCTTTCCAACCCCAAAAATTGTATAAATGGTTGGAATAAGAATTAATGTTACCAAAGTAGAGAAAGTCAAGCCTCCGAATATTGCAATGGCCATTGGCTTCCACATTTCAGATCCGCTTCCTTTAGTTAATATCATTGGAATCATTGCAAGAATTGTAGTCAACGAGGTCATCAGTACAGGTCTTAGTCGGGATCGTCCAGCAGCAACAACAGCTTGTCGCAAGGAGAATCCCTTATCCACCAAAAGATTAGTGTAATCAACCAAAACAATACCATTCTTAACAACAATACCAATAAGCATTACCATACCTATCAATGAAATAACATTAATTGTTGCATTAAATGCGTAAAGTGAAATGAAAACCCCTGTAAAAGCGAATGGTATGGAGAACATGATGATAAATGGCTCTCTTAACGATTCAAACTGTGATGCCATAACAATGTAAACCAGAATCAACGAAAGAATTATAAGCATTACTATACTTCTGAAGGATTCCTGCATATCCTCAACGCTTCCGCCAAATTCAACTGTTACATCCTTAGGAATATCCAATTTCGATATCTCCTTCTCGAGTTTTGCCTGAACAGTTCCAATATCACTACCCGAAATTGCAGAAGAAACAGTAACCACACGAACTTTATTCTCGCGCTCAATTTTGGGAGGTGAATAGAATCTCTTAAGCTCTGTTATTTCGCCCAACTTAATTGACTTCCCCATTGGGGTTACAATTGTTATGTTCGCAATATCCTCTGTCGATTCTCTAAACTTCTCGTCGTAACGAACAATAACATCGTACTCATTCCCATCCTCCTTATACTTAGTTGCAGTAATACCTGTAACCCTATTCCTGATTGCTGAGGCAACCGATGCAGTATTCAAGCCAAAAGAAGTCATTTTTTGCTCATCCAACACAAGTTGTAACTCGGCCTTCTCCTTATCTCTACTAATAATGATATCCTTTGTTCCCTCAATCTTCTCCAAAGCTTCGGAGAGTTTCTCTGCAATAATATTAGTCTCATCGAAACTATTGCCGTACACTTTTACCTCAAGGTTGCTACCACCCATACCCATACTTCCCGATGAGCGCGATGCTCCTGGATCTACATAGTAGTTTTCTACCTCCGGAAGAACTTCAATATCTTTACGCATTTCGTTAGCAATTTGGAAAATATCCTTCTCTCGTTCAAGTCGGGGTTTCATCTTAAAGGTGTAGTTTATGATGTAGTTCCCAGCCTCAGTAAAAATTGCGGCTAAACTATTTTCATCACCAACCCCTGCGCTAGTCGATATAATTTCAATCTCCGAATATTTAGCCAGAAATAAAGAGTCTAAATATCGGGCAGTTAAAACGGTTTCGTCCAACTTCACACCCTGTACCAGTTTAACTTGAGCCGATATTCTATCGTTATCCGATGCTGGCATAAACTCCGATCCAATTACCTTTACCAAAAACAATGAGGAAACAAATACTCCAGTAGATATGCCTATTACCTTCCATCGATTACTAACTGACCATATCAAAATCTTTTCGAAAAAGTTATCAAGCTTCTCCAACATATTTTGCGAAAACCAATAAATTCTCCCCCCAATCGAATTTTTATCCGGATTTTTAGTTCTAAGAATCTTTGCCGATAGCATTGGCACTAGGGTAAGAGAAACAACAACCGAAGTAGCAATTGATATTGTAACAACCCAACCAAGTGGCTTGAACAGAATTCCGGTTAATCCACCCAGCATTGTTAAGGGAAGAAACACCGCCACAATAGTTAAAGTTGATGCAATAACCGCTAAACTAACCTCATTAGTCCCATAAATTGCCGCTTCACGAGCAAAACCACCTCTCTCAAGTTTTTTGGTAATATTCTCAAGAACTACTATTGAATCGTCCACCACCATTCCAATTGCTATGGATAATGAGGATAGTGTGATGATATTGATTGTACCACCCGATAGGTACATATATATAAACGAAACTATAAGCGATATTGGGATTGACAGAGATATTATGAATGTAGCTCTCCAACGGCCAAGGAAGAATATCACCACAATTACCACAAAGATAAGAGCGTACATTATTGTTTCGGACAAATTATTGATTGATGCAACAGTATTTACCGATGAGTCCATCAAAATTTCGACCTTTACGTCGGCTGGTAAAGTAGGTTTAATCTCCTCCAGCTTTTCTTTTATCTCATTGGCAACCGTAACAGTGTTGGCATCGGACTGCTTCTGAATCATTACCCGAACATTTCTTCTGCCATTTGCTCGCTCGTACGATTTTATTTCCTTTAAACTATCGCGTACAGTTGCAACATCGCGGAGATAAACTGTTTTTCCGTTAATATTAGTTATTATGATATCCTTTATTCTATCGCTATTCTGAAATTCGCCTTGCAACCTCAACGGGATATCCGAT
>WBUV01000087.1 GCA_008933525.1 Bacteroidales bacterium
TTACAAAGCTATCCTCGAAATACTGGGCGAAGATGTTAATAGAGAAGGATTACAAAGAACCCCTATTCGAGTAGCCAAAGCTATACAATTCCTTACCCATGGCTACAACCTCGATCCGCATGAAATTATTCGTGCAACCAAGTTTAAAGAGGATTATCCGCAAATGGTTATTGTTAAGGATATTGAACTTTACTCGATGTGCGAACACCATATGATTCCGTTTTACGGAAAGGCGCATGTTGCATATATTCCTAATGGTTACATCACCGGACTTAGCAAAATAGCTAGAGTTGTTGAAGCATACGCTCGCCGTTTGCAAGTTCAAGAGCGTTTAACAATGCAAATAAGAGACTGCATTCAGGAAACACTTAACCCCATGGGAGTTGCTGTTGTTATTGAAGCGGGGCATATGTGCATGCAAATGCGGGGCATTCAAAAGCAAAACTCTGTAACAACCACTTCAGCATTTACTGGCTCCTTTCTGTCCGATATCAAAACCCGTGAGGAATTTATTCATTTAATTGGTATCCGGTTACATTAAAATAAACAAAGCAATAAAAAAAGCCCCTACGGGGCTTTTTTTATTGCTTTACAAATTTCTTAACAAAAGTTCCCTTGAGCGTATTCCCCTTGAGCAAATAAACTCCACCTACCAAATCGTTAACAGGTATTGAGATATTACTACCTAGTTTACTATATTTACGAACTAACCGTCCCGAAATATCAAAAATCTGAATTTCGTTGATATCAATCTCGCTAACAACAAGAAGCAAATCACTTACAGGATTTGGAAATACATTAACTATTTCGCTAATATCAATAGGATTTGTACTTGTAATTAACGAAAGATCAAACGTTGCTGCTTGATAGATTTCCTTAGTATTCAAGTCCTGAACAAAAGCAATAATCTTCGCATTTGCAAATTCATCAGAGTTTGATGGTGTCCAACTGAGATTTATAGATTGACTTTCACCTGCAGAGAGATTTCCAGTAATTGCTGTTCCGCTTGCATCAGGAATAAAACTACGCAGAATATTATGGTAAACTTTACCGCTTACACTTAAACTATTCTTAACAACAGCACACTGCAATCCAAGCATCTTCCCTGTTAAGTCTATGTTATGCTTTAAACTAACAGCAATGTTGCAAGTATTTGCATTTTTCACAGCAGAAATACTCATATCAACCTTTGGATCGCTGAGCGATTTTATGTTGATGTTATCCGATATTGATTTAAAATACGTCAAGGCGTTTAATCCTGCTGGAAAACCGAAGGAGTTATTTCCATTTACCTGGGCGTAAGGAATTTGCGACACACCATAGAAGTATACTCGGGAGGAAGGGCCACTTGTATAAAACTGATTAAATGGATCGCCCGAAGGATAGCTGGTATGATAATGAATTGGAATAATATCCTCGATTAAATCCTCTTCCAATTCTCTAGTTTGCTGATAGTAGGATTGTGCATCGGCTATATTTGTATTGACAAAGTACTCATAAATAACATTTTGAGTTCGATCACCAATCCACACATCATCAAAAGCAAAACCATCAACCTTTGAGACACCGCCTCCATCAGCAGCATATGCAATTCTAAATCGAACATTGGTACTACCTATAAGATTATCGAGACTATGACGAGCAGTATTCCATTCGTTCATTGGGTTTTCGTTCCAACCATAGAATTGTTTTTCGCCACCAGGCTGACTTTGAATATTTTCGGAATCGAACCATCCTATCCCTTCTCCTTTTGATCCAAGATTGGTCCATGTCTTTCCTTGGTTTGTTGAATACTGTAATACCGCACCATCTCGTTTATATTCCGACGATGACCAAATGTTTAATTTAATCATCGGATTTTTAAGCCCTGATAAGTCAAAACATGGACTAATCACCTGCGGGTTTTCAACATTGGTTTTATCTGTTATTCCTGTATACCAAGAGTTTAACCCCGAAGCAGGGTAATTAATTACACTTCCGTTCGGTGCTCCTAAATTCCATCGACAAGAATCGGACATACTAATACCTTTGGCTTCCCAATTATAGTATGGGTTATTACTATCAAAGTTTTCAAGATAATGTGAATCTGCTAGGTCTACTATTTTTATATAGGGCTGAAGCATTAATCTCTTAGTAATAGAATCATTACACCCATCTAAAGTATTAATAGACAATTTTATATCATAAACACCAATTTCGTTAAAACTATGTTGAACAGTACTCCCTGAACCCAGAGAAGTGGTTTCGTTCAACTTCCAAGTGTAGGTTGGAGATGTTGCATTTGTTGACCTATCTGTAAAAATGATAGGACTACCAATGTTGCAATCATGGCTCCAATCAAAATCAGCCTGAGGCGAAATTCCAACATTAATAGTGGTATCCTTCAACGATTGACAACCATTACTCGATTTTGCAACTAAACTTACGGATTTTGAACCTATTGACTGAAACTTATACTTCAGATTCTTGTTGTAAAACTCAAACCCCTCAACCCTCCACGTCCACTGCATTGTTTCATCGTTTGGACTACTAATATTAACAAAACCAACAGAATCAACAATTCCTGGGCACGATGCCAGAATATTAAAGTTGGCATTAGGAACAGAGTAAACATTAAGGTTTTTTGTATCCGTAGAATTACAGCCACTTTTTGAAGTGTATGTATAAGCTATCCAATACGCTCCGGGGTTTTCCAATGTTGGGTATAGCTCAGCGCTACTTCCTCTATTCAGCAAAGCTGATGAATTCCCCGAATAACTGAAGTTACCCTGTCCTCCATAAGGATGAACTTGAACACCACTAAGCTGTACTTTTTCTATTGATTTACAAAAATCATAGTTCTCCAAATTTGAAATAATCTGAACCTGACCAATACTGTCTACAAGAACCTCCTTGAATATTGAATAATCAGTTCCCTTTATTTTGTAATTAAAGTATACTGTATCCAGGCCATTACCTGCTCTATTTAAATAGTAGCGAGCAGCATTTTTTCCTGTGCTTTCCAAAGCATTTCTTCTACTAATAAATGTCCCAGTAATTGTATCACTAATGTTGGGAGTGCATAATATATCGACATAAGTGTTTTCCTCGTAACAGTATACCGAATTTAAATTAACAATTGTTTCGGTTGCTTTGTATATAGTGGTTGATCTTTGAATTTGATTAGAGCAACCCTTCTCATCAGTAAATGAATAGGTAATAATAATTGGGGATCCAACTCTGGCTGCAGAAGTAAATAAAGTATCCCTCGACACACCCTCTCCGCTGAACAAATAATCGGTACTAGTGTGATTTCCAACTAAAGGAATAGTTGCCTGATCAAAGTTATAATTATCGTTTAAAGTAAAAATTAGATCGGGTAACGGGTTTATGTGGATAGTTTCGTTTACTGGATCGGATAAGCAGCCATTTACCGATTCATAAACGTATGTTATATTATAGTCTTGCTCAGCTAGAGCTGTTGAATACTTAAATTTAGCAGTATGAGCATTAGGGGTTATTGTAAAAACAGAAGATCCACTAAAATGTCCCTTATCTCCTGTTTCAAAAGAAACCCCAGTAACTGTAAACTCAACATCAGATCCCTGATTATTTAGACAGTACTCATTATCAATACCAGTAATTGATATTCCAGTCTTTTTAGCTTCAACTGTAAAGGTTCTATTAATAAATGAAGTTAACTCCATCGAAGGGTATTTTAAAGCTCTATAATTAACTCTATATGTGCCAACTGGCAATACTTGAGGGTTAATTTGCAGTGTAACGCTATCTATCTGCAACCATCCACTGGTTAGTAGTATATTGTTCGAATCAAATAGTTCAAAAATACCTGTATGTCCAGAAGGCAATACACCATTAACAGTTACAGGATTTGAATAATTACAGTAACCGGCCTTAAGATCGGGTATGTTTACTGGGGTACTCGACACAAAAGCATAACTAGTATCTCGCCCGACACATCCTAAAGCATCTGTAAAACTGTAAATAATTTCTAAATTCTTATCCTTTGATTCTTCCGGTATGATAGTTGGGTAGAAATAGTACTTGCCACTAAGATATCCAACACCCTCACCACTAAACACACCATTTCGCTTATCAACTGGTAACACATATTTATTTAACTCATCCTTTGGAGAATCTGGGCTATAGGGCGATCCTGTAATATCAAGTGTGACAACAGGCAAGGGATTAACTGTTATTGTAACATTCGTTGGTGCAGAGTAAATTCTATTTGTAGTAGCATCAAGTAAACTATCCAATGCAACCGTACCCTCCTTAATTTGAATAGTGTAAGTTGATGACGATATTTCATCTACAAAAAACTTATTCCCATTATGTGTATACCATAACTTAAATGGTTGTACCCCTGTGAAACTAAAAGTTACATTCTCATTTACATTATCAAAGCATTTTACCTTTGAACCAGCAATTTCAATGGTGGGCTTTGTTGCAAATATCTGCATTTGTATAGGATTATAATCGGCAAGTAATTTTACATCATTATTACCAGCCAAATCGGATAATGTAATGTTCCCAAGTTGTAAAGGAATAATTTGCTCAGGGTCGCCTTCAACTACAGTATACTTTGATGTATAGGTTGTACCTCCGTCGGTTGTAGTCCAAGTCAACTCTTTTCCATTATAAGTAGTTGGGGATATAATTAAACCAGGTTCAGCAACTACCGTTTTTAAAGTAAATACTATCTCGTGTCCAATTCGAGCAATGCCAACGGCCTCGGCATTACTCGAAAATGAATCAATTCTTGGGATTTTTGAGTCGATTGTTAATGTTCCCGATGAAACATCTGCAAACAATTTTGAACTACTCAACCCTGCGGCATCGGTTAGCACAATATTAACGGGCAGTGCGGCTACAGAATTTCGTTCAACATCATTCTCTTGAACAGTGTAGTTAATTGAATATGTGTTATTCCCATTATTAATTAATGCTTGAGCCTTTCCATTCACTTCTACTGTTGTTCCAATGTACGAATTACCATCGGCTATTAGAGTAACGGGAATAATACTGCCCACCTTATAGGTTCCATTGGGGACTGTTACTGATGATATAACTGGTTTTGAATCGTCAAAAGTAACCTTTGAGGCATTGGTTGTAGTATACCTTAAGGCAGGACTATTTCCTGTAGAATCCTGAATGCTAATTGAAAAAGGAATTATGCCTTGAGGCTCACCCGAACTAAGTGTTCTTGTTGCTGTCCAATTTTTTAAACTTCCTGTAATTGATGTTGCAGCAATATTGTTAATAGAAATAACCGGTGTTTTTATATTTTCGGATGTTTCAATAGTAATAGTAATTATATTCCCTGCAATAGCTAACTCCGGATTCGGATTATTTGATGATATATTAACTGTGGTGAAAGCAGGAAGAGTGTTGTCAACTATTACTTTTGAGCCATCAGTTGAGGTTATTGTTTCAGAATTATTCCCCGCCAAGTCCTTATAGTTAATACTAAAGTTTAATTTTCCATCGGCTATAGAACTCGAAATGGGAAATTCTGCTTCCCAAACATTCGAACCTTTTGGCGTAACAATGGCGTTTTTTGTATTAACCCTTGCAACAACATTAACAATGCTATCATCGGCAGTAAAATGCAACTTAACCAAATCGCCAATCTTTGCTCTTGACGATGAGTTTACATTATCTGAGTTTATTGAAACTGGTGATAATATAGGTGCAACTTTATCGAAAGTTACAGAACTTCCATCAGTTGTTGCCGATGTTGAGTTTGAATTACCCGATAAATCATTATAGTTTACGGTAAAACCAACCAATCCATCGGAATCCCCTGCTTGCATGGTATAAGTCAATGTCCAGTTATTTGCTGAACCAGATGGAACTATTGCATTGCCTTCAATTGATGCTGAAGTAATTTCAATATTCTCAGAACTAACCAAGGTTACTGTAACCGCACCGCCTACACCAACCCATTCAGAATTTGAATTGTTGGAATAAATACTAGCTACATTCAATACCGGATTAGTTTTATCAAATACAACATTGCTACCCGTTGTGATTGAAGTAACCCTTGCCCCGGAATTTCCTGGTATATCAGAAAAATCGATAGTGAAAGGTATAGTCCCTTCGTTATCGGACGATTGCATAGTATAGGAAGCAGTCCAATCTTTATTATTTGCAGATGATGCTACTACTGAGTGGCCTGCAATTGAAACAGTTACTCCTGAAAGTTCTTTTAAGGATGAAAAACTCAAGGTTACAACACTCCCTACCTTAGATCGGTTAGTATGCAAAACATAATTGGATATAATTGAAACAGTTGATAGTGCTGGGGGAGTTTTGTAAAATAACACATTCGATCCATCAGTAACTCCTGTAGAATGAGTAGCAGCATTGCCTGCAATATCCTCGAAACTTATTGTAAAACTAACATTTCCCTCCGTATCAGAAACGAGCATCGTCCTCGCCACAGTCCATGTATTAATGCCAGTATTCACAACTGAAGTTGCACTAACCCCATTGATTAATGCTGAAACATTCTTAATTCCTTCGCTAGAGGTAAAACTTACCGTTACCAAGTCGCCAACCTTAGCATAAGCATTATTGTTAGTATTGTTAGATTGAACACCCACAGCACTTAGAGTGGGCGGATTCAAATCGCAAAGTATAGTGTATGTAACAGCTGCATTGTTGGAGTTACCTGCCAAGTCGACACATTTATTCGTTGAAATATCAACCGAAACGCTACCTGTAGCAGAAGGGATAACAACTATAGAATAATTCTTCGCATCAACCGATGTAAATGCCCCTTTAGTTGCATTGGTTAGTGTAATATCAGCAATGCCAAATCCGGTTACGTTTTCATCAAACACAATATTCACAGTGAATTCAGAGTTCACAGGCCCAGTAACAGCGCTACTTATAGTCGGTGTTGGTTTTGTTCTGTCGGAAACAATTGAAAACACATCCGAAGCATAGTTAAAATTTCCGCCAGAATTAGCATCTTTACATACATTTTCGGGAACCTTTATGGTTAACGCCCCATCGCTTATTGGAGATATATCTACATAGTATTTGCTTCTATTCCCAGGAGCCTGATCGAAATCTACAATGGTACAATTCGAGATTTGTAAGTCCGCTGAAGTAAAATAGTAAACACTCTCGTCAAACTGAATTACTATATCGTTTATCGTGGAGGCATTTGTAGGATTAGGTTCTGTGGTAGTAATTGACAGAACAGCGGGTCTGTCCCAATCGAAGCGCATAGCATATTGAGCTGCTGCAACGTTAGTATTCCCAGCTATATCCTGACATAAGTTAGCGTTTATATCAACGGTAATATTGGTTTCAAACGCATCAACACCATCGAGATCAAATGTATAATTGGTTGATGAAACCTCGGTAAAGTTTTGCTTGCTTAAGTCTGTTGCCACAACAGTAATATCACCTATGCTGAAACCAGTCACACTTTCGTTAAAAGTAACGGTAAAAGGAATAGGCTTAACGTTAGTTGTATCGGGCGAGGTTGTTGAGATTACAGGCACTGGGCTTGTTAAATCCAATTCAACTGTCAAAGCATCGGAAATCAATCCTTCATTCCCCGCAATATCTGTAGCCTTCACAGTAAAACTCTTAGCCCCCTCAGTTAATACACTCGAGGTTATTGTCCAAGAACCTGCGGATGCAATTCCACTTCCAACTTCGGTTAAACCTTCATATAGTCGAACCGTTGAACCTACTTCAGCAGTTCCTGTAAAAGTTGGGGTATTGTCGTTTGTAATATTATCTGAGTTAGACGAACCGTTATCGGAGGCATCAATTAAATCTGGAGTTGACGGCTTTGCCGGAGCAACAACATCTTTATCAACTAAATCGGAAACAGCAGATCCTGCATTCCCATATGTATCGGTCAATGTAACGCTCAGGGTTAATGTACCATCGCCCAAACCACTTACGTTTATACCGGA
The DNA here is from genome assembly GCA_008933525.1 of Bacteroidales bacterium. Lineage (GTDB taxonomy): Bacteria > Bacteroidota > Bacteroidia > Bacteroidales > Tenuifilaceae > SB25. Next base: position 7,944 of record WBUV01000087.1, read on the forward strand.
AATTTTATCAGTTGAAGTCGATATTGTTCCACTGCTTTCAACTGCGCTTCCCCCACCGCTACTTGTAATGCTATAGCTATATGTTGCACCTACTTCTGCACCAGAAAAGGTAAATGATAACGATGTTTGGTTCGAATTATTAATATAGGCTTGATCTATAGTTACACCATAACCTGTTGGCGCATCAACATCCTTAACCACATTATCTGTTGCAGAGGCACCAGTATTCGAAAAACCATCGGTTAAAGTAACGCTCAGGGTTAATGCTCCATCGCCTAAACCGCTTACATCAATCCCTGTAATTTGATCTGTAGTGGTTGCAATTGTTCCGCTAGCCACAACACTTGTTCCTCCACCATCACTACTTATCTCATAATTGTAGGTAGAACCAACCTCGGCTCCAGAAAACCTAAATGAGAATGCCAATTTGTTGGAATTATTTATTGAAACCTGATCGATACTTACGCCATATCCTGTTGGAGCAGTAGCATCCTTAACCACATTATCGGTTGTAGCAATACCAATATTTCCATAAGTATCTGTTAATGTCACTGAGAGAGAGAGATTTCCATCAGTAAGCGAGCTCACATTAATTCCGGCAATTTGTTCTGCAGCATCGCTAATAGTTCCGCTTCCAGTAACATCGGCTCCACCACCACTGCTAGTAATTGTATAGTTATAGGTAGTACCCAATTCTGCACTAGCAAATGTGAACGAAAAACTTGAGGCATTTGTTGAATTAATTTCACTTTGATCAATAGTAACAGTATAACCGCTTGGAACAACAGTTTCCATAGTTACATCATCGCTTACATCAGCACCAACATTACTATAGGTATCTGTTAAATTAACTGTTAAGGTTAAGGTTCCATCGTTCAATCCGCTAACATCAATACCCATAATTTGATCGGTTACTGTTGCTATTGTTCCACTCCCAGTAACAGCGATTCCTCCACCACTGCTAGAGATGCTATAGCTATACGTTGCACCTACTTCTGCATTAGTAAACGTGAATGATAGTGAACTACTATTCAAACTATTGATATATGTCTGATCAACAACAATGCTATAACTACTAGGCGCAGTGTCATCCTTACTCACGTTATCGGTTACATTAGCACCAACATTACTATAGGTATCTGTTAAATTAACTGTTAAGGTTAAGGTTCCATCGTTCAATCCGCTAACATCAATACCCGTAATTTGATCCGTTACTGTTGCTATTGTTCCACTTCCAGTAACAGCGGTTCCTCCACCACTACTAGAGATGCTATAGCTATATGTTGCGCCCACTTCTGCATTAGTAAACGTGAATGATAGTGAACTACTATTCAAACTATTGATATACGCCTGATCAACAACAACGCTATAACTACTAGGCGCAGTGGCATCCTTACTCACGTTATCGATTACATCAATACCAACATTACTATAGGTATCAGTTAAATTAACTGTTAACGTTAAGGTTCCATCGCTCAATCCGCTAACATCAATACCCGTAATTTGATCGGTTAGTGTCGCTATTGTTCCACTTCCAGTAACAGCGGTTCCTCCGCCACTACTAGAGATGCTATAGCTATACGTTGCACCTACTTCTGCCAAAGAAAAGGTAAATGAAAAGGCGGTTTTATTTGAATTGCTTATTTGTGTCTGATCAATTGAAACTGAGTATCCTGAAGGTGCCACACCATCAACCAAAACACCCGATGCGTCG
>WBUV01000088.1 GCA_008933525.1 Bacteroidales bacterium
ATTTTGAGAGGTAAACGTTCATTGAATCCTTTTAATCTTTGACACAACGCCGATGTAGCTCAGTTGGCCAGAGCAGCTGATTTGTAATCAGCTGGTCGGGGGTTCGAATCCCTCCATCGGCTCAAAAGGATTAAATACAGTTGGGGAGATACCAAAGCGGCCAACTGGGGCAGACTGTAAATCTGCTGGCGTATGCCTTCGTAGGTTCGAATCCTGCTCTCCCCACCAACTTGCCGATGTAGCTCAGGGGTAGAGCACTTCCTTGGTAAGGAAGGGGTCGCGAGTTCAATTCTCGCCATTGGCTCAAACCTCTCTTCTCTTTCACAGAATTTTCCTGCAACTATTCTTCTAAAATCATTATTCAACATCCCCTGTTCATAATTCACTGAATTTTTATTCGGAACTCGACTTCAATTGTCTCTATTTGTATTGGTATTTTTCATAATTTGCGACATGGCAAGCGTTGCTAATAATCTAACACACCATTAATTGTCATGAACGTTAAATATCAGGTAGAGAACTTCGAGAAATCAGTTAGTAGGAAATTCGAAATTTACAACAGCATTTTTACGGGACTTCTCATCAATGGTCAATCAGGTAATTTGCTTCAGCAATTCAGCAAAACAGCCGAAAGTGGTCTGGAAAAATCACAATCGCCAAAGGAGATTATCGATACATTTATCAAGGAATTAAATCAACCTATTAGCGGTGAGAAACTGTATGAGTTGCTTCACGATTTTATAAGAATAACCGAGCGTCAAGTGGTAATTTTTGACGCGGTAGAGGATTCTGCCTTCGACCTAATCAACGACCTCAATGGCTCAAACTCCTTGGTATTTGTACTAAAAGATTATATCAACAAAGGATACGAAAGCGATATTATTCAGGCGCTTGCTAACCTGAAAATTAGGCTTGTGCTTACAGCACACCCAACACAGTTCTACCCGGGAACCATCCTTGCAATTATTAACGATTTGGAAATTGCCATACGCAATAACGACATTGAAACTGTTGGTAAACTTCTTCAACAGTTAGCATTTACATCGTTTTATAAGGAAACAAAGCCGTCGCCAGTTGACGAGGCCAATAGCCTTATTTGGTACTTGGAAAATGTATTTTACAGCGCTGTTCTATCTATACATAAAACCGTTTTCGCCATTCTGCCCACCAACGGATTGGTTAATGAGGACCTGATAGAGTTGGGATTTTGGCCAGGTGGCGATAGGGATGGAAACCCAAATGTTACCAGCGAGGTAACGCTTATTGTTGCTGAACTGCTCCGTAAATCAATTATCAGAAAATACTATGCTGAAATTAGGCGAATTAAACGCCACATCACATTCAACGGAGTGTTCGATGATATTCAACAAATTGAAAAGCAACTACAGGGCTGCCTCAGCAACGATTGTGTATTGAATACCGATGAACTGATTAATAGCCTAACCGCTATCAAAAATCGTATTGACAAAGAATTTATAGGCCTTTATGCCGATGAGGTTCAAAGTTTGATCAACTCGGTTATGATTTTTGGAAGTCATTTTGCTTCAATAGATATACGACAGGATTCCAGAGTTTTACGCGATGTGTTTTCAAAATTATCAGAGGGAAAATATGAGGATAACGCTTTTGATAATGATTTGAGTCGATTGCAATGGCTCGAAAATTTCAACTTACCAGTATTGAACCTCGATAATTACGCAGACATTACACACGATACCTGCGCCACAATTCAAAGCATCAAGCTTATTCAACAGAAAAACGGAGAGAAGGGCTGTAACCGATTTATAATATCGAACTGCGGTAGAGCGTCGGATATTATTATGCTTTATAAACTGTTCCAAGCGAACGATTGGGGTAATGGTGTAATTCCAATGGATTTTATTCCGTTATTCGAAACTATCGACGATTTGGAGAATTGCGATGCAACTATGGAGCAACTCTACAAAAATCAACCCTACATAAATCACTTAAAACATAGAAACAACAAACAAACCATAATGCTTGGATTCTCTGATGGAACCAAGGATGGTGGTTACTTTGCTGCAAACTGGTCGATATATAGGGCAAAGGAAAAACTAAGCAAAATATCAGAAAAGTATGGTATTCAAGTTGTCTTCTTCGATGGGCGCGGTGGTCCAGCTGCACGTGGTGGCGGAAAAACCCATCAGTACTACGCTGCGCAAGCAAAGGATGTTGCCAACAAGGAGATTCAACTCACCATTCAAGGACAAACAATCAGCTCCAACTATGGTACGCAGGTATCGGCGCAGTACAATATGGAACAGCTGCTGAGCGCTGCAATCAAAAATAAGCTAGACCCAAGTTTCCACGCCGAGTTTCCCGATATTCATCGGAAAATTATGGATGAACTAATGGAACAGAGCAAAGCATTTTACTGCGAACTGAAAAATAGGGAAGATTTTATTCCCTATATGCAGAAATACTCGCCACTCAACTTTTTTGGAAAAACAAATATAGGTAGCCGCCCCGATAAAAGAAACCAAGGAGGGAAACTGCAACTCGATAATTTGCGTGCAATTCCGTTTGTTGGCTCGTGGAGCCAAAACAAGCAAAACGTACCGGGATTCTATGGATTCGGATTCGCCCTTAAGCAGGTTTACAAGAAATATGGCGAGAGTAATGTTGATGACCTCTACTGGTGTAGCCGTTTCTTTAGAACTTTGGTGGAAAATAGCCAAATGGTTCTGGAAAAAACCAACTTTGAACTAACATCGTTTGTGGAAAAAGATGAGTATTTCAGGGGTATATGGAAAACACTAAACGTGGAGTATAAAACATCCATTGAATACTTACTAAAAACATCGCGCTCGAAATTCCTGATGGAGAAAAACCCTAAGGATATGCTATCGGTTCAACTAAGAGAGCGAATTATTACGCCTTTACTTGTTATTCAGCAATACGCACTAATGGAATACAACACAGCAACAGAAATTGGCGATAGCCAAAAAGCCGATTCATTTGCCAACATTGTGGTTCAATGCTCGTTTGGGATTATAAATGCAGCGAGGAATTCGGCGTAGAGAATGAGGCAATGAGATAATGAGACAATGAGTAAGTAAGGAGAAATGGATTTTTGGAGTAATAGATTAATGGAGCAAAATCGCACTCCATTACTCCATCACTCCAAAATATCTCCTGCAAAAACTAGAATCGCCTATCCTCTTTCATCACCCTATAAACTGGAACTGGATAGTAATACCAACCCCACTGGGGAACAAGGTATTTATCCAAATAATTCCAGACTAGCAAGCCATCATCGGATTGAGGTTCTAGAAGATACGCGGCTACACGACCAAGTTTTTGGGATGGTTTAATAACTATTGAGCCTTTATCGAACTTAACCTTAGTTGAAACAAACTTACCGTAAATGTTATTGGTGTAATGGCCTTGGTTTAGCCTAGTTGTAGGTTTTAATGAATCGATATTGAACTGATCAACCTCCAATGTCAATGAATCCTTTAGATACTCAACCTTTACTCCGTGATATTTTAAAACTCGATTTACCTCTGGGTCGTTAATTTTTAGAATATAAGCGTAAGGATAAGGGATGCTTTGAGTTGAAACATAATCGGCAATATAGGGAACTGTTACTGTTCGTTTTCTGTCGGTTTTGCGGAAACGCTCACGACCATTATCATCCTTGTAAACCTCGGCCTCGTAAGTTAGAATTGTCACTTTCTCGGGCGTTGGAACACCAGTGTACTTAACGGCAAACGAATCAACTGCGCTTAATCCAAGTTGCATAGTTTTGCTGTCGGCAATCTCAATTAATCGCTTCAACTCATCCTTATTGGCAGAAGAGTAATCGACCAGCGAGGCAATCAAATTGTAACAACCCAAAACTCTCGATTTATAGTCGGCATAAACATAATTCTCGTTCAGAATACTAAACCTACTGCGCAAACCAAGGTAATTGGAAAAATAGCGTGGCTCCGATGCATACGAAATCCAACCCTTCTCGTAATCTTTCTGGTCGATAAACTCACCGTAAAAACAGTTCAGTGTACCATAATTGTTTAGTAGAATTGACGAAACTGCAGGCATCATCTTATCGCGCATATAGTTAATCAGATTCCTATCGCCATTGGGATTCATCATCCAAGTAAATGTAACTGGCTCTTGATGGTACGAACCATTGGTTGTATGGCAATCCATTATTACGGCTGGGTCCCAGCGATTAATCACATTCTCAAGTACACCTTGCATTTCGTTAGATTCTAATTTCATTGCATCGCGGTTAAGGTCGAGCATAAGAGCATTATGCCTCACTCCCACTGCGCTTGGTCCATTCTGGTTTGTACGATTCTTATTGCTAACACGCTCGTTGCCATCGGCATTAAGGTTTGGACAAACAAGTAGCACCACATTTTTGAAAATCTCATTGTCCTTTTTGGCAAGTAAATCGCGAACAAACATTAACGAAGCCTCCTTACCCTCAACCTCACCAGAGTGAATGTTTGCCTGAATGTAAACCACTACCCGATTCCCAACTTCTGAGGGATTTTTAGGTAAAGGATTACCAACAATCACCAAAGGAATATCTCTGTCCTCATGAGTTTTCGCAATAGTTTCAACCTTAACGAACTTCGAATTCTTCTGTAGTTCCTTTACAAATGAAAGAACTTCGGAATGGGACGACGTGAGTGTATAGTTTGATTTTTCGGCAACTGTTAAAAGATGATTCTGAGAATAACTTTTTAAGGTAATAGCCAAAACAAATAATAGGAAAATCAATTTTCTCATATAATCAGATGTTTCATGTATGATTATTAAAACCAATTTTGGTTTAAGGTTTATCAATACTTATTGGGGCTTGACTCACGAATCATCATCAAAATATGAGCAGCCGACCAACTGAAATGCTCTGCGTTTAAACCTTTTCCAGTAAGTGGATGATAGTTTTCCCTTATGGGCTTATTAGGATCAAGCAAACCTTCGCAATTCCTAAAGATTTTAACCATCAAGGAGTCTGCCTCGTTGTTGTAGCCATACTTTCGTAGCCCATTAATTGCGAAATAGGCCTGGTCGAGCCATACCGGTCCTCGCCAGTAACCTTTTTCAGGATTGAACCGGGAATTGTTCGCTGCTACAGTTGGAAAAGGAACATATGTATTGAACTCCGATGGATTCATAATATGATCACGAATCAATTTAGCCTGTTCTTTGTTTGCAATACCAGCCCAAAGCGGAATCCATCCGCTAGGTTCAAGAACTCGAATATGCTTTTTAGTGTCAATGTCGATATCAAAATAGAAACCCTGCACATCGTCCCACATAAACTTTTGAATTAAAGCAGCCAATTTTATCGCATCAACTTCTATCGAATCGGCCAAACTATTTCTTCCACAAACTTTTGCAAGGCCAGCCAAGCATTTTTTCTCAACATAGAGATACGAATTTAAATCGACCGATTCCTGATTCATACTCCAAGCCTTTTCGTTATTCTGCAAAAGTTTCGCACTATCGAATCGAACAGCATTATCCCAGCCACTCTCCCATTTTGCAGCCAAAAGAGTTCCATCTGTAGAGCCATATTCACATAATCCATTATTATTATGATCGCGGTGCAAATACCACCAGTTATGGTATTTTATTAATTTTGGAAACATTTCTACAACAAAAGCAGTATCAAGCTTTTGCCGATAAATTTCTAATACAGCCCACGCAGCTAGCGGAGGCTTTGTGTTTCGCCAATTATTTTCGGAACTATCTGGAAAAATACAGTCGGCAACCATTCCAAACTCATCCTGATAATCGAACATTGATCTGATGCTATTTTTAGCCAGTTCTGAGTCTATTCCTGCCAAAGCAAAAGCATGTTTCCAAGAATCCCATGCCCAAAAACCATTGAAATCCTTGTAAGAATATGATGGGAAAACCCCTTCGTGCTTTAAACCACCAATAGGTACTTGCCGATTATTCAACAAAGTAAAAATACACTTATCAGCAAGACCATAAATTGAATCGGAGGAAAGTCCGATTATTGCGTTAGTATTTCTGTAAAAATTCTGCCACTTTGCTTTAGCATTCAAAAATTGAACGGAGTTATGGTTCAATTTTCCGGCCTGAATATCACTATTACTAGTCTGGGCCTTGATCTGAAAGTTAAAAGAGACTAGAAGTATCAGTGTCAAAAACGAAGATGTGATCTTATTAACCATTGAAAATGTCATTTTATTTAACCCAAAGCTAAGAAAATGATTCTTATTTAGGATTACTTGCTAAATTTTCTTTAATATTGAATTCTAAATTTGGTCTTATTTTTGTCTACGTAAATACATTTAACCTTAAAATACTATTTCCAAACAAAAAAATGGAGGTGCTTATGAAATCAAAATTACTTTTCATACTAGGAGTAAGCCTACTATTCGCTTCACAACCCGTTTTTTCTCAAGTTGATGAACTTCCTAAAAGCGACACATCTAAGTTTTCGGGTGGCGCGGTGGTAGGTGCAGTTACAATCGATGGAAAAACTTACCAGCAGTTTTCGTTACGAGCCGATGTTCCTATTGGAAAATTTGGATTTGGCGTTGATTTGCAAATTCTTTTCGATGAAAATGGACAGATTAGAAAAGAAGATTGGGATCAATGGCAAGATTATTTAGATAAGATTTATTACATCCGTTATGGGCAAAAAAGAGATCCATTCTACTTAAAATTTGGTGGTTTAGATTACAGCTATATTGGTTACTCCAATATATTTAATGGATACTCAAACATGGTAGAATACCCCACCAGGAAAAGATATGGTGGTGAAATATCATTCTATGTTCCCTCCGAAAAATTTGAGGGAAAACCTCGTTTTGGTGCAGAAATTCTATTTAACGATGCCAAAGAATTATTCGTTAAAACACCTGCAACCCCTGGACTTGTGTTAGGTACAAGAGCTTTTTTCAGGCCATTCAAGCATCTTGAACTAGGAGTATCGTTTGGAGGTGATTTTAATGAGTACAACGCCTTCCTAGATTTTGATGGTGATGGCGTACCCGATGTTATCGACCTTTATCCTTCTAAAAAAGCGTGGGCAACAGATATGGATAAAATCAGTGTTTCGGATTGGGATCACTTACTGAACGATCCTTTCTGGGGCGCAACTAGAGCAGAAGCATACCAGAAACTTTTATCGTTAGGATTGGCTCCTTCCGATACATCCAGGATGGCGGATCTATTTAACCTTAGCGATCAATCATCGCAAATGTATGCAGCTAGTTTTGACATTGGAATTCCTATCGTAGAAAAGGAAAAATTCAAATTCGATATTTATTCCCACATAACTCAACTTAAAGGTGATAAAACTTATGGTTGGGGTGCTGCATTGCCTGGTATTAGAATGATTATTGGATCGGGGAATGTGAATAACTTCCTTACTATTAAGGCAGAGTATCGTAGATCGTCAAAAGAGTTTATGTTTGGATACTTCAACAATACCTACGAACTGGAAAGAGCTCAGTTTGTTGGAAACAGGCAAGTAATCACCAAGCAGCAACAACTTTTGGCTATTCAGGAAGAACTTAACGGTATTTATGCAAGCGCAGAGATGAATATCTTAAATTATGTTGTTCTATTTGCTGGTTACCAAGATTTGATGGGAACCGAAGATAATCACATGCGTTCAATACATGGAGAAGTTAAAATGGGTGAAGCTCTGAAGAAACTGATTAGTTTTGCTGATGTTAAGGGTTACTACATCCAAAATAACGTTCAAGATTTCAGAGAGTGGAAAACTCCTAGCACATTGGCAGGTTATACCATTGGCTATAATTACAAAGGTGCCACAGTTGGATTCGACTACCGCTGGACTTTCCAGGATTTAGACGGAAACGGAACAATTAAGGGTGATAATGAAATCATCAAAACTATAAGCTTTAGAACAGCTGTAACTTTCTAGAAATTACTTCATCAATTTCATAAAAAGAAAAGATTCCTATAATGGAATCTTTTCTTTTTATATGTATATCGGAATAATAAATATTTTAGTTCGCTGAAATCCTTAACTTAAAAAGTTTTATTGTTAATAATACCATCCACCCTAAAACCATCAAACCACCTGGCATTGCAATTGCCAGAGCAAATTTCTCTATAGCAGGAAAAAATGTTACAAGCACAAGATAAACCAGCAAAAAGGAATTTCCAATTACCCCAAAATACGCAGTAACGGAACCAAACACTCGTCCCTTGATCATAACAACCGACATTAAAATATTTGCGATTGTTGGAAGGACAAATCCTATGAAAACACTCAAACTTCCATGAGCACCCTTAGCCAGCATAGCCTCGCCTGCCGATTCAATTAGATATCTTTGGGCATCGGTAGTTGCCTCAAAATACTTTCTGCTTAAATCGAACATTGTTAGAGCGGTATTTCCTGCAACAAAAAGGATAGATCCTGTAACAAATAATATTAAAGCCAATAAAGCATTTGCCTTATCTACATTGCGATGTGCAGCATAAATCGCAAAAATTGTGGGAATCATTAAAATTTGGGTGATAACATTGAGCAAGTCCATGTTATACAACCCTAACAAAGGTTTATCGTTCAATTGGACAAAACGATCGATTGCCGTTTTGGGTAGCAATGTCAAATCGGCTCCAGTAATTGAGCCAATAATCATATCAGCAATAATTGCACATAAACACAACGTAGCAGTAACTCCACCAATAAAGTATATGCTTTTCCATTGTTTTTCAACTATATCCATATTACGAATAATTAATTATCGCCAAAAAATCGTTTGACTTCCGATTCAAATGCTCTATCCACGGCTTTTCCGTCGCGAGTTTTAGCTAATCCTCCTCCGGCAGTTTCTTTGAAATCATGATGTAACTTATCGCCCACCTCCTTCATTGTTAGCACAACTTCATCGGGCGAAATAAACGATTTTACGCCACTAAGCGCCATAAGTGATGCACTAATTGCAACTGATGCAAAAATTCCATTCCGTTTAACACAAGGCACCTCAACTAATCCGGCTACAGGATCGCAAATTAGCCCAAGGGAGTTCTTTATGGCCAAAATAAAAGCCTGAATAATTTCCTCGGAACTTCCATCCTCCAAATAAGTTAACGCAGCAGCAGCCATAGCAGCTCCCACACCAACTTCGGCCTGACAGCCATAATCTGCTCCAGCAGTTGTTACATCGTTAAATAGTATCATACCCAGAAAACCTGAAACTAGAATTGATTCAAGAATCTTTTTTCGGTCTGGTTTCTCAATTTCCGAATAGGCTTGCAGTACACCCGGTAATATACCGCATGAACCTGCCGTTGGACAGGCCACAATAACACCACACTTGGCATTTACCTCGTTAACCGCAACTGCATATGCGGTTGCCCTGCCGTAAATATTATCGAACAATGGGCTTTTCTTAACTAACCTATTAATTTTAGCGGCATCCTTTCCGGTGAGTTTTAACAATGATAATTCCTTACTTTTCACACCTTTTTTAACCGATGCCTTCATTATACGCCAGTACTCCGCTGCTTTGAGTAAGGTTTCATCAGGAGTAGATCCCTGAAGATTCGATTCTACCTCAAAAATAACATCAACAAGTTTCTTTTTTTCTTTACTCAGGTAATTGTTAAGTTCCTCAAAGGAGTTAAATGGCATACTGGAATTAGC
>WBUV01000089.1 GCA_008933525.1 Bacteroidales bacterium
AAAGAACAAAGCGCTCCAAGTTGAAGGTTATCAAATTATAATAATTCTAGCGGTTATTCTGGCATTCACGTTCCTTGGATTGTATGTAATAAAATCGGGCTTACTGGGGAATAAGCTGAGCGAAAAATTCAAATCGATGTATAGAGGTGTAGTGGATGGATTAAAATCTATCACCAAAACCCATAAGCTTTCTCAATTTCTTGTTTTATCTGTGCTAATCTGGTTTTTTTACTGGTTTATGACATGGTTTTTGCTTTACTCCACACCAATAACATCGAACCTAACCATTTGGGATGGATTGTTTATTATGGTAATTGGTTCGTTTGGAATGACAGTTCCTGTTCAGGGCGGGTTTGGGGCTTACCACATTATAACAGCCATTGCCCTAGGGATATTTGGAATTACATACGACGATGGATTAATATTCGCAATAATCTCGCACGAGTCTCAGACCATATTTTTAATTGTTGGCGGGTTAGCTGCGCTGGCTTATATTTACATTAAACAGAGAAAGCTAAAACCTGAACATCACCAAAAGTAAATAATTCCCAAATCTAGGTCCACTTTTGAGTATTGATGCCAATTGGAAACTACCTTGGCTCTTGTAGTCTGGTTCTCAATCCACTCAGATGATTCTTGTGTATAATTCATTCTTCTTTTGGTATATTCTCCAGCAAGGTGAAACTTTATACCAAATTTTTTAGTTTCGGTTTTAAGAACTAATATTAATGCTTCAAGTTCTGGATATATGTAAGGCACAAACTCATTATTCGACTCGAAGCGATGTCTTACCAGATAATTACTATTAATCCGTTTTTGGTAAAGCATCGCCTCAAATGTCTGCTCTCTCCTAAAACCAATATGAATCCTGAGGCTAACATCCATCCTTTTTGTTCTCAATGAGTATTCAGGCCCCACTGCAAATCCATAATTGTAAATTCGATCCTGTTCTGAATTTGTGTCAAGATCGGGATACATGCCCGGTGAGTTGTTTTGGAAATAACTAAAATAGTAACTAATGTACTGTGGGTAACCAAAAAAACTAGCCCCAAAACCAAGGTGTTTAAAAGGATAGTAAGAGGTCGTAAGATTGATGTTGGTTGGCGAAAAATCAGAGTACATCCCGAAAGATAAAGATGCTCTGTATTTCTGGTCTATGTCAATTCTACCACTAAATCCTACGTAGGCATAATTTCCACTTAATCCATCGCGATCGATATAATTTAAAAAATCTTGATTTGATTTGTCGGGAAAACTATCACAAAAAATTCCTTGGAAGCCAACAAAAAAAGAGATGCTTTTTTCAACATTCTGATTGAATGCTGAATACGAGAACAGACATAAAGCAAAGAGTAGTGAAAAGAATTTAGCCATAACTAATCAACTATACTGATTAAGTTTGTTGAATCGGAAATAACACTGCCATCGGACATGAATATCTGAAAATCAAATTGTGCAATATTGTTCTCCACAGGAATCTTAAGGTAGAAACGAATATCTAACCAAGGTTCATATATGACGCCACGCTGGTTATCCAAAACATCATCAACTGTTGAGTACAAACCTGATAACGACCAAAACTCGGTTTTAGCCACAAAATGATTAACCACCTCTTCTCCAGCCTTAATGCTTGAGTTTATATCATACTTTGTGGTAATGCTAATACAATTAATTCGTGTTATCACCGCAAAAGGATTTTCACACTCCATAGCATAGGCCTGAGAAAAACCAAAAGAGCAACTTTTAGCATATGAGTAATAATTATAATAATTAGTGTCAAAAACATTTACATTGAATGCAACAGCAGCCCTCTTCATTTCATTGCTAGTTGTTAAAACATCATACTCCTTTGAGTTATCAACATTTGAGATTTTGATATTGTTAAATGAGGTTGGCAATGGGTCGTTCTTACAGCAGTCTCCAAAAATAAGACAACAGCTGTTCATCAATTTAAACAGGAAAACTGCTACTAAAATCAGCAATGTTTTTTTGAATAATTCCATATTTGAGATCTATCTTTTTAATGTGTTTAAAGAGAATGAAGATAATAATTTTTCAATCAAATAATCATTATGTTTGTATTAAGTTTTTATGAGTTTTAATATGGCCAAAACCAAAAGCGTTTACGTTTGTCAGAATTGCGGAGCTGAGGCGGTTAAGTGGCTTGGCAAGTGCCCTGCTTGTGGCGAATGGAACACATACGTTGAGGAACGTATAGCCAAGGATACATCAAAACGCCCAGGCTTGGTAGATGTTTCGCGCAATGCCACGCCAAAGCCTTTAAACGAGATAGAATCGACCAGCGAGCGTAGGATTGATACCCGAATGGGTGAACTAAACCGAATTCTTGGTGGTGGACTCGTTCCCGGTTCCATTATTCTTTTGGGTGGAGAACCAGGAATTGGAAAATCCACATTGGCGTTGCAAGTTGCTTTGGGTTTAGACAACCTAAAAGTTCTTTACATCTCCGGTGAAGAAAGTGCACGTCAAGTAAAAATTCGTGCCGATAGGATAAACCCAAAGAATCAATCCTGCCTAATTCTTAACGAAACCCTTTTAGAGAATATTCTTACACAGGCCGAAAATATTTCTCCAGATTTAATTGTAATCGACTCTATTCAAACTTTATATTCCGACTCCATTGAATCATCGCCTGGAAGTGTTTCTCAGGTTCGGGAAACCGCCGCGGCGCTTTTGCGCTATGCCAAAACCGTTGGAACACCAATTATACTTATTGGCCATATCACTAAGGATGGAAGCATTGCAGGTCCCAAGGTTTTGGAGCACATTGTTGATGTGGTGTTACAGTTCGAGGGCGACCAGAATTACCTTTACCGAATTCTTCGCTCGGGCAAGAATAGGTTTGGCTCCACATCGGAGATTGGAATTTTTGAGATGCAGAATTCTGGTTTAATTGAGGTTACCAACCCTTCGGAGATATTGCTATCGCATCGCGACGAGATGCTAAGCGGTGTTTGCGTTGCTGCCACCATTGATGGCGCAAGGCCATTCCTTATTGAAACACAATCATTGGTTAGCTCCGCTGTTTACGGAACACCCCAACGAGCCACAACAGGTTTCGATGCTCGCAGGTTGAATATGCTATTGGCAGTTTTGGAGCGTAGGGCTGGCTTTAGACTTTCGCAGAAGGATGTTTTTTTGAACATCGCTGGAGGAATAAAAGTAAGCGACCCAGCCATTGACCTTGCTGTGATCTCAGCAATTTTATCATCAACATTCGACACACCAATTCAGGGTACAACTTGTTTTGCCGCGGAGGTTGGCCTTTCGGGCGAAATTCGTCCGGTAAATAGGCTCGACCAGCGAATTGCCGAAGCAAAGAAATTGGGTTTGGATAGAATTTTCGTCTCTAAGTATAACATTAAAGGGATAGATTTGAACGGTGGCGGTATAAAGGTCATCCCAATTGGACGGATTGAGGAGTTGGTAAAGTTATTGTTTGGGAAGAATTAGATTTACTTATGGGAGTTAAAGGAAGTTAGAAGAAGATGAGGAAGTTAAAGGAATGATAAGTTCCTCCAACTTCCTTAATCTTCATTATATTCATTAAAAAACTATGCGCGATTTTTCCATTTACACAGTTATTGCTCTTAACCTATTTGTTTTAGTCCGATACTGTTGGTTGCTTTACAGGAAGGAGATTAAACCCGCTTTGGCAATGTGGCTGTTTTTCACAATAGCCGTTACAATGAGCCTAGTAACTTATTTAGCTGATGGGAACCATGGCTTTCTCGATAACATACTTAATACAACCGATTTAATTTATGTTTCGGGTGTGACTTTGGCAATACTTATTTGGGGCGATAAAAGTTCCAAATTTACCAGATTCGATACTGGATGTTTGGTTGCAGTTCTTTTAATTGTCCTTTTCTGGATTATCACTCAAAATCATATTATTACCAATATCTGTATTCAAGGAATAATGGTAATTTCGTACTTCCCGGTGGTGAAGCGACTTTTAGAGTCAAAGGAAAACACTGAACCTTTTTCTGTGTGGTTTATAATGATGCTTACGCCAGCCATCTCCCTTTTATCGAGCAAAGGTGCTTTAGCCACCGTTTATTCTGTAAGGGCAATTATCTGCGTTGCAATTCTAATGATTCTCATGTTTAGGGTTGATTTGCTGTCGAAGAAACAAGCTAAAAGTTCATCGGTGCAATAGTTATCAACACCCTTACTTTTTCTGCATTAAAATTTTTAATATTACTGGAAAGTTTTCGATGGAATTGGTTTTCATCAGACCGTCCAACGTCCGTAGGACTTGGAAGCTTCAATTTTATTAAAATCTAGTTTTTCAAGTTATGAAGATAGCCGTAATAGGATTTGGTGCAGCAGCAATTGGCCTGTTGGAGCGAATGAAGGATACCGAACACGAAATCCATGTGTTCGAGAAAAGCCCCGATATCTATTCATCAAGTATTTCAGGTATTAGAGCCGATGGCAAGTTATTCGTCTCTACCGAAATGGGCGGTGACATTTTTATTGACCCTATGCTGCAACGCAAGCTGGTCGATTTCTATATCAACTTTACTGAGCGTAAACACGTTGAAACAGGCAAATCGTTCAGTTCACAATCCTACTACAAGCAGTTCTACGAAAAAGGCTTTATGCCTATTTCGTCGGAGTTTTTCCATATCGGAACCGACCAGTTAAAAGAGGTACTTTTCAATATTTATGCGATGTTTGAAAAATCATCAAACATCCATTTTCATTTTAGTGCCGAAATTACCGATGTTGTTCCAACCAATAACGGCGTTGTAATAAACGGCAATGATAAGTTTGATATTGCGGTTGTTGCAGTTGGTCGTAGTGGACATAAGCTGGTGAGTAAACTCATGGGTGAGGATTCTTCCTTGGTTCAAAATAACACCAAAGTTGATCTAGGTATTCGTTACGAGGTTCCAAACCATATTGTGGAGGAGCTCAACAAGGAGATGTACGAGTTCAAGGTGAAGTACAAGAGCCGCACGGGCTATATGGTTCGTACTTTCTGCAACAATCCTTCGGGCTTTGTGGTAACAGAGAATTACGGCGATTTTACAACCGTGAACGGCCACGCTAAGATGCGCGAGAAGAGCACCAACACCAATTTTGCAATACTTGCATCGCTAGTGCTTACAGAGCCGTTTAAGGACCCAATTAGCTATGGTTCCTATATTGCAAAACTATCAAACTTATTGGCTGGTGAGGGAAAAGTGATACTTCAAACCTATAGCCACTTTAAGGAATCAAAACGTACAAAAAATTTATATAGAGTTTTGCCTACTCTGGATCACGACAAATTTATTCTTGGTGATGTAAACCTTGCGTTTCCCCGACGAATAATAGAGAGCATTATCGACTTTATAGAGAATCTTGAAACCGTTATCCCCGGCATTGCCAACAACGATAATTTAGTGTATGCTCCAGAGATTAAGTTCTACTCCAACAGGTTGAATAACTTAACCAATCCAAAACTAAAGTTTATCGGCGATTGTTCTGGAGCAACTCGTTCAATTATTTACGCAACCGCTCACGGATACCTAATGGGCGATGCGATTCTAAACAACCAGTTTTCAAACACATCGCTTTAATGCTGAGCGTTGAGAATTTAACCGTTGCCTTTGGTAGCAACGAGGTGGTAAAAGGTATCAGCTTTCATCTTAATTCGGGTGAAATACTTGGTATTGTTGGTGAGTCTGGCTCTGGGAAATCCATTGCCTCGCTATGTATCATGGGGCTGTTACCTAATAATGCAGGGGTTAAATCTGGCTCAATACTTTTCGCGAAGGACAAATCCAACTCCGTTGATTTGGTAAAAATCTCCGATGAGGAACATCGGCAGTTAAGGGGAAAAGATATTGCGATGATTTTTCAGGAGCCACATACCTCGTTAAATCCATCGATGCGATGTGGAAAGCAACTGCTAGAAGCCGTTGAGTTGAATTCTGGTTTTAAGGGAAAAGCTGCAGAAAATAGATGTATGGAGTTGCTCTCGGAAATGCAACTCCCCGACCCTCTTAAGATTTACAAAAGCTATCCACATCAGCTAAGTGGCGGACAAAAGCAGCGGGTGATGATTGCTATTGCCCTTGCGGGCAATCCAAAGTTGCTTATTGCCGACGAACCCACCACAGCGCTCGATGTAACAGTTCAGAAGAGTATTCTTTCGTTGCTGAAGGATATTCGGAACCGCTACCAAATGGGAATAATATTTATCTCCCACGATTTGAGCGTAATTGAAGAGGTTGCCGATAAGGTGATTGTGATGAAACTAGGGGAAATTGTTGAAAGCGGAAAGGCTAAGGAGGTATTCAATTCGCCAAGACATACTTATACCCAGGCTTTAATCAATTACCGAAAATCACTTAACTCTCCAAATAGTTCCTTTTCTACAGATTTTGCTAAGCCTAAGATTTTTAGTGTAAACAATCTTGAGGTGCTGTATGGCAAGCAAAACAAGTTTTTTAAGCGATTATCGAATCGGTTTGTTGCTGTAAATAAGGTCAGTTTTGATTTGCTCGAAGGCGAAACTCTTGGATTGGTAGGCGAATCGGGCTCAGGGAAAAGCACAATTGGACGTTCAATACTAAGGCTGATAAAGAAGAACTCCGGAAATGTACTGTACAATGGAAAAACCATTGAAGTTTTTTCAAGGAATGAAATGTTGAATTTTAGACGAGAGGTTCAACTAATTTTTCAGGATCCTTACTCATCGCTTAATCCGCGCTTAACTGTTGGACAAGCCCTAATGGAGCCAATGCTTTACCACGGATTAGTGAATAAAACTGAGGAGGCCAAGCAAATAGTTTTAAATCTTCTTGATAAGGTAAAGTTGCCCGAAAGCAGCTTTTATAGGTATCCGCATGAGTTCTCTGGTGGACAGCGTCAACGTATAGTAATTGCACGTGCGCTAACGCTTCAACCCAAAGTGCTTATCTGCGATGAAATTATCTCAGCACTCGATGTGGCTATACAATCACAAATTCTGGAATTACTCGATGAACTAAAACGGGATTTCAACCTCACATATCTATTCATTTCGCACGACTTGGGCGTTGTGCGACACATCAGCGATAGAGTTATTGTTCTCCAGCACGGTAACATTATAGAATTAGGGCCTGTGAATGATATTTTCAACAGGCCCCAAAGCGATTATACTAAGAATTTAATTGATTCTGTTCCTGGACTACGAGATTAGAAAAGCTCTATTTCGTTAATCTCATCGTCGAATTTTTTATCACAGTTCAAGTTTATAAATTGCTGCAATACTGGCCTATCCCAGTCATCATTGGGAGAAATACCCAGCGAAGGATCGGCATAAACCTTTTGTAGGAATGTGGCAAAAATTGGTAAAGCCATACTCGCACCTTGACCCATAGTAATATTATCGAAGTGCACTGCTCTATCCTCGGCCCCAGTCCAAACACCGGCAACAAGATTTGGTGTCATACCCATAAACCAACCATCGGAATGATTTTGTGTTGTTCCTGTTTTACCTGCAATTCTTCCAGGAAGTTGATATTTGTAACGCAAACGAACCCCTGTTCCTTGGTTAACAACAGCTTCCAGAAGGTTAATCATTAAAAAAGCTGTTTGATCGCTAATTGCCTCTGTTTTAGTAGTGTTGAATTGCGCCAAAACGTTACCATTTCGATCCTCAATTCTTGTTACAAAAATGGGTTCCACATGAACTCCTTTATTGGCAAAAGTTCCATAAGCACCAACCATCTCATATAAACTAAATTCAAATGTTCCTAGGAATAATGAGTAAACAGGATCGATTCTACTATGAATACCCAATTGCTTTATCATCTCGGCAACAGCATCTGGAGTAAACTGCTTCATTACCCATGCAGAAATATTGTTTACTGAATTAGATAATCCCCACTTTAAGGTAACCATTTTCCCATCGTACTTTGTGCTTCCTGAGTTTTTGGGAGTCCAAGTAGAGTCTCCAACAATAAAGGTTTGAGGAACGTTTGGAATTTCATGGCAGGGCGAATAGCCTTCCTGCATTGCCAGGGTATAAAGGAACGGTTTAATAGTTGATCCAACTTGTCGTTTTCCCTGTTTTGCCATATCGTATTTAAAATGACGAAAATCGGGGCCACCAACATATGCCTTGATATATCCACTATGCGGATCCATTGCCATAAAGCTTGAGCGTAAGAACTTTTTATAGTGCTTTATAGAATCCAAGGGACTCATGATAGTATCACGCTCTCCATTCCAAGTGAAAACTGTCATGTTTACCTTTTCATTAAAGTTTGCAATAATGCTATCCTTTGTTGCACCAGCATTTCTCAAAAGTCGATACCTCTCCGTTTGGCGCATTGCCATATAAATCATATCATTTGCTTGCTCTGTTGTGATGTTAGATGAGTAGAGCCTGCCCCCTCTCGATTTTATTTCCTTATCAAGAGTTGATTGAAGTTCATTCTTTAAATGATCGCGAAGAGAACTTTCGGCATACTCCTGCATTTTCGAGTTTAAAGTAGTATAAACCTTTAGACCATCTCTATAAATATTATATGGTGTTCCATCGGGTTTAAGATTTTTGTGACACCAACCATAAAGCGCGTTGGTTTCCCAAAGCAAGGAATCCTCCCGATACATATCGTAGGAATAATAATGCCTGCGTTCAGGCTGCTTGGCTGTCATAAACAACCGAATCATCTCCCTAAAATATGTTGCAATCCCTGTATTATGGTCTTGTTCCTTAAAGTTTAATTTAATTGGAATTTTAGATATTGAATCGTATTGCAGCTGGGTAAGGTACCCATACTTTCGCATCTGCGATAATACAATATTCCTGCGCTGAAGCGATCGTTCAGGGTTTCTAAGGGGACTATATCTTGTTGGTGCATTCACAACACCAACGAGCAAGGCCGCTTCCTCTACTTTTAAAGAATCTGGAGTTGTGTTGAAGAATGTTTTTGCTGCAGATTTCAAACCAAACGAATTACTACCAAACTCAACAACATTGAGGTACATGGCAATAATCTCGTTCTTAGTATAATTTCTTTCGAGCTTTACAGAGGTTATCCATTCCTTAAACTTAGTTATAACTAATTTCGTTTTCCTAACCAAGGCGGAACTTTTTGATGCAGTATCGCGCGGAAACAAGTTTTTTGCTAATTGCTGGGTAATTGTACTTCCTCCGCCGGCATTGCGCTTCCCAATCAATACTGTTTTAAACATAACCCTTCCAAGTCCCCTAAAGTCGATTCCACTATGCGAATGATACCTTACGTCCTCCGTGGCAATTAAGGCATTAATTACATTCGGTGAAATTTCATCGTAACTAACAAAAGTTCTGTTTTGAACAAAGAAGTTCCCTAGAACAACGTTATCTTCCGAAATTATTTCAGTGGCAATATTGCTTTTGGGATTTTCAAGTTCCTCGAAAGTTGGAATAGGACCAAAGAACTCAAATCCAATTAGAATAAATATGGTAAGAATGAAAAGTCCCAAAAAAGAGAAAATTCCCCAGAACCACAGGCGGAACTTCTCGATGGATAAAAGGTTTTTTAACTTCATAACTCAAAATTTCTTATTCAGCGGTAAAGTTAAGAAATATTTAAGCC
>WBUV01000532.1 GCA_008933525.1 Bacteroidales bacterium
TGACGTAAAGTAAACCAACGCGACTTTTAATTCAATAATTGATTTAAAACAAATTTCCAGAATTCAAATCACAACAATGCAACTCACAAAATACAAACGTATTGGTTCTATACAAACAATATTTATTTTCCATTATCTAACTATAAAAAAGATTATTAACTTGCATTGTTTTATTCTAGAAAATAAAAGGTTTAACATTAAAATTATCAAAAATGAAAATGAATAAGTCGATCGCCATTTTAGTTATCTTTTTGTTAGTAGGGATTACTGAATCAAAAGCTCAAATAGGAGGTTTTTTGAAAGATAAAGCTCAGAAAGCTGTTGTGAAGGGGCTTAAGCGAGGCGAAGAAGAGAACAAAACTGAACAAGCAAAAGAAGAACAAAAGGAAGAGCAAAAACAAGAAACGAATAAGCAAGCGCAACCAAACCCAGCAGGAAATTTTATGCAGAAGAAAATGATGGGTATGATGGGGCTTAACAACGTAAAGTACGATTTAGCATACAGCTACACATCGAGTTTAAGAATGGATATTGAAACAGTTGACTCCGCATCTACCGAAGTTAACAAAGGAACTTACACCACATATTTCGATAAAAATTCAAAGAATTTCGCAATGGAATTCGAAGGCATCGACAAGGAATCGGGCCAAAAACAAAAGTCGTTAATGATATTCGACTATAAAAACATGTCGATGTTAATTCTTTCGGAAAAAGATGGACAAAAAAGTGGTATTGCCATGGTAATTCCCCCAGATTCATCACAAAACAACGATGCTTCAGAAGAGAAAGTAGAAGTTGCTAACCAAGAAGATCTCTCAGCTTACAACATGTACTACAAACCAACTGGCCGATCGAAAAGCATTGCAGGATACAACTGCAAAGAATTTGCTTACGAAAATCCAGAGGGCAGAGTAGAACTTTGGGCTACCAACGATTTAAAATACGATTACTCATCGGCTTACGGACAAATGAATGGTTTTCAGGCATTAGCTACAGCCGGGCTGGGCGGATATTTGCTAGGCACAGTTATGGAAATGCACTTTAAGGACAGCGACTCAAATGCCCGCTCCGATTTATTTATTAAAGATATAAATCCTAACACTAACAAAACTTTCAGCATTGCCGATTATCAAATCATTGGATTTGGAGGAGAAAATGCAAACAAATAATGTCATTTAACAAATAACCACTAAAAAGCGAAACTTTTCTAGTTTCGCTTTTTTAATAACCTCGCTATAACCATTTTTAACTATAACCACCACTCAATAGCAAATTTATGCCAATGGGTCATTTTTTAAGAGTATAAAAAATGATTACCTTTGTGGCTTATATTATAGAGCTTAAATGGCAGTTAAAAAGAAAAAAACAAACAACTCTAGCGAATTGCTCAGTTGCATAATTGATGCAGTTCAGGACAAAAAAGGGAAAAATCTGATTTCCCTCGAAATTGGGAGTTTACCGAATGCAGTATGTAATCATTTTGTAATTTGCAACGCCGAATCCACTACTCAAGTGAATGCAATTGCCGACAATATTGAAGGTAAAGTTCGCGAAAAACTAAATGAGAAAGTTTACCGGTCAGCAGGTTACGAGAACTCTATTTGGATTGTTCTGGATTATGTTGATATTGTTGTTCATGTTTTCCAAACCGAATGGAGAAGTTTCTACAAGTTGGAGGATCTCTGGGCCGATGCTAAGGTGACGGCTTATGGCGAACAAGAAAACATAGCCCCATTCAAATACTAGGTATTGAAAACATTTTAAACATAGCAGTGTTATTCATCTGAATTAAGAATTTACAGTATTA
>WBUV01000533.1 GCA_008933525.1 Bacteroidales bacterium
GTATTATGGCAGCTATGTTGTGGTCATTGCAATTTCGAGGGATCTATTCACAAAATACGCAAACGAGGTTAAGGCGCGTGGAATAAATATTTATATCGAAAACATCTTTAGCGAAACTCCTCCCCTTTTGAATGAAAATGATGATAAGGTTTATACACTTCCCAATCAGTTCGTCAAAGGGTATGTAAATTACGAAAATGGTAATCTAGTATTTAACTCTAACTTTAATCCATCCTACTACTCGCCAATTTTCGACAAAAACTTGGAGTAATCTATTTCAATTTACTGAAAAACATAGTGATGGACATCCAATAATCCTTGTTTGATGGGTTGCTGCTCCATAGTGCTTTAGAGCCATGTTTACCAATATCGGACGGACAATGGAATGTTTTAAGGTTAGGCTTTATAGGTTCGCAAACTTCCTTTACCATTGCACACTCTTCTCGCGATGAGAGTATTAAAATGGGAACTGAAATCTTTGAAATTCTTGATTTGATATAATCGTCCTCACCAAAATATTCTCCGGGCGAAAAAGCAATGGCTGCTTTTACTCTTAAATTCTTTGCTGTTTCTATTAGAGCTAGTGATGCAGAATAAGAACTACCCCAGATTACAATTGGCAAATCTGATCTTGATTTTATATAATCTATAGCCGCCTCGATGTCAGGCAGTGCGTCAATGTAATCGACAGGAAGGTCTTTTTCTTTTGCTCTTTTTGCTGTTTCATTAGCAATAAAGTTAACCTCATAACCTGAACGTTGGTCAATGGCCAAGCAATTATATCCAAGACGGGTTAGACGTGGTGCAATTTCTCGATATTCACCTCTGCTGTACCCGGCCTGATGAAGAAGGAGAATATATGGTTTATTAAGGTCAACTAAATATAAATCC
This sequence comes from Bacteroidales bacterium, assembly GCA_008933525.1. Lineage (GTDB taxonomy): Bacteria > Bacteroidota > Bacteroidia > Bacteroidales > Tenuifilaceae > SB25. Next base: position 892 of record WBUV01000533.1, read on the forward strand.
GCAGTTACATCTAATCCATCCTTAGATGGAAAATTTACTGTTTGCTGTGGCAAACCATTAATAGAATAGATAAACAGAAAAACAACCGAAAAAATAAAGTGTTTAGCGCTTGTCATATGGGACATTAAAAAGTTTGAGTAACCTGCTCGGCCACAATAGTAATAATATTATCACTTACCTCAACAAAACCTCCCGAAGGGATGTTAAAAAGTAGTTCGGCTCCATCATCTCGAATTACCCTTACAATTCCTGGTTCAAGCGAAGATACGATGGGTGCATGCTGCTTGAGTATACCAAAAGAACCTTTTGAACCAGGAACTTGAATGTACTGAGTTTCCTCTATATGGTATGATGTTTCTGGCGATATCAAATCACAAACCATGGCTTCAGAGATTATTTTTGAGCATCAGCAAGTAGACGTTCTCCTTTCTCAATCGCATCCTCGATAGTTCCAACAAGATTAAACGCAGCTTCGGGGTATTTATCCACCTCTCCATCCATAATCATATTGAAACCCTTAATGGTATCCTTAATATTAACCATAACTCCTTTAATGCCAGTGTATGCTTCGGCAACGTGGAATGGTTGCGACAAGAAACGCTGAACCCTTCTGGCTCTATGAACAACAATCTTGTCGTCCTCGGAGAGCTCGTCCATTCCAAGAATCGCAATAATATCCTGAAGTTCTTTATAGCGTTGAAGCAGATTCTTAACCCGCTGCGCAGTGTTGTAATGTTCGTCGCCAACAACATCAGGAGAAAGAATTCTTGAAGTTGAATCGAGAGGACTTACTGCTGGGTAAATTCCTAGTTCGGAAATTTTACGATCCAAAACAGTGGTGGCATCAAGGTGGGCGAAAGTTGTGGCGGGTGCAGGATCGGTTAAGTCATCGGCAGGTACATAAAT